>JAUIEF010000213.1 GCA_030428785.1 bacterium | reverse complement strand
CGCGCGCCCCGGTTCGCCCGGCGCGCGTCGCGCCGCCGCCGAGGACCGCCGCGACGGTGCGCCCCCGGCGCGCGAGCCGCCGCTCGGCGCCGACGGGCTGCCCGACCCGCTCTTCTGGACGTTCGACGAGGACGGCCACGCCCGCGACTGGCTCGACAAGCCGCCGATCGACCCGGCCGACCTGCGCGCGCGCCCCGAGGCCTGGGCGCCGGTGCTCGAGGACCACGGCATCCACCTCGACACGGAGCGGCGCGAGCTCCTCGTGCGCGGCGCGACGATCCACGACGCGCGCTCGCTGCGCTACCCCATCGAGTACCTCGTCGTCACGGAGCTCGGGCGCACCTACGAGGCGCTCGTGCTCGTGCGCTCGCAACCGTCGGTGCTCGCCGCGTGCCTGCGCGCGCTCGGCGCGGAGCCCGGCGGCCCGACGCGCACGGAGCTCAAGGACCCGCTCCCGCCCGAGGAGGACCTCGAGGCCGGGCGCGCGTCGCCGTGGTACGTGCACCCGCCGCACGGTCCGCTCGTGCAGATCTGGATGGAGTGGACGGACGACGCGGGGACCCGCCACGAGGAGACGCTCGAGTCGCTGCTCGTCGACTCGCGCGACGGCCGCACGCTGAGCGACGAGGGCTGGATCTTCACGGGCGGCAGCTACGGCGAGTACCGCGCCGGCCGCGGCACGGCGCGACGCTTCAAGGCGGACGTCGAGGGCGACGTCGTCGCGATCTACCTCGCGGGCACGGAGGTCTGCATCTTCGAGCGCAACTCGCTCGACGGGCTCTTCGAGGCCTGGTACTACCCGCACCCCGAGCGCGTGCCGGCGCCGAACACGCCCATCACGCTGCGCATCCGGCTGCGCGACGAGGTCGTGCCGCGGAACGAGCGTTTCGACGCGCCCGTGCCGCAGTGGGTGCTCGACGAGGCGGCGGAGAAGGAGGCCGAGCGCGACGCGCTCCGAGGCGAGGACGGCGCGGCGCCCGACGACGACGCCGGGGACGGCGAGAGCGATCGCGATCGCTGACGCCCGGCGGGGCACGAGGACGTGACGCGCGCACGCGACGGTTGAATGCGCGTCGCCGCTCGTCGACCATCGGCGGCGGACCCACCCGCTCCCGGAGCCTCCCGATGCGCATCCCCCACGCCCTCGTGCTGGCCGCGGCGTCGACCCTCGTCGCCTTCGTCTCCACCGCGCCCGTCGCCGACCCGCCGCAGCAGGCCGCGCCGCGCGTCTCCGTGGAGGACGTGTTCGCCGGCGGCACGCCCGTGCCGCAAGCGGTCTTCGAGCTGAGCGGCGGGGGCGCGCTCTTCCACCTCGAGGGCGGCGCGTCGCCGGGCTCCAAGGCGTTCAAGACCAAGGCGAACAAGAAGAACATCGCCCAGTGCATCGCCGGCGACCTCGGCTGCGGGGGCCACATGGACGCCCTCGAGATCAACGACGTCGACATGAAGGCGTACCTCTACATCTACGACGCGAACACCTGGGGCATCACGACGACCGCCGACCCCGCGAACACCGTCGTCCCGGCGGAGGGTGACCCCGTGCCCGTGACGCTGCTGACCGGCCTCATGGACGGCAAGGGCCGGTTCATGATGGCGGGCCGTCACGCCGCGTCGGAGACGGACTTCCTGTTCGAGGGCAAGGCGGCGCTCGAGAAGGGCACGCTCGTGCCCAAGAAGGCGAGCGGCACGCTGAGCGCCGTGAGCATCGAGGCCGAGCACTGGTTCAATGGCAAGGCGAAGACGGTCGGCAAGACGCTCTTCACGCCCGACATGTGATCGACGCGCGCCGCGCGTTCCTCACCCGCGTCCGCGCAGGACGTCCGCCGGGTCGAGCCGCAGGATCGCGCGCGCCGGCCACGCGAGCACGAGCAGCGCGAGCGCGGCGACCCACGCGCTCGCGGTGAGCACGTTCGTCCAGCCGACGACCGGGTAGATCACCGAGCTGCCCTCGAGCGCGCCGGGCAGTCGCGCGCCGAGCGCGAAGACGTCGAGGCCGCGCGTCCCGAGCCAGACGTCCGTGACGAGCCACGCGCTCCCGACGCCGAGCGCGATGCCGAGGCTCGCGAGCAGCGCGACCTCCCACACGAGCAGTCGCAGGATCGCCGACGGGCGCAGGCCCATGGCGAGCAGCACGCCGAACTCGCGGCGCCGCTCGAACACGCTCATGACCACGGCGTTGAGGATGCCGAGGCCCACGAGCACGAAGAGCACGAGGTTGCGCAGCCGCTCCATGACGCGCAGCGTCTCCATCGCGGAGAGCACCTCGGGCGCGGTGTCGTGCCAGCTCAGCACGCGGGCGCGCTCGCCGAGCTCCGCCTGCAGCGCGGCCGCGAGCTCCGGCGCGCGCCGCGGGTCGTCGAGGCGCAGCACGACCTCCGAGGCCTCGCCCGTCGCGGCGAGCAGCGTGCGCGCGTCGTCGTGGCGCAGCAGGACCAGCCCGCCGTCGAGCGCCTCGCCGCCCGTCTCGAAGAGCCCGGTCACGCGGTAGGAGTCGGCGAAGAGCGAGCCGTCGTGGCCCTCGGTGAGCAGCGCGAGCCGGTCGCCGAGCGCGAGGCCCAGGCGCGTCGCGAGGCCGACACCGATCGCGGCGGGCGGCGGCGCGCCGAACGCCGGCGCCTCGAGGAACGTGCCGTCGACGAGCTTCGACGGGAGCAGGCAGGTCGCCGCCTCGTCCGCCGGGTCCACGCCCAGCAGGACGACGCCCGCGGAGCCGTCGAGCGTGCGCGCGAGCGCCTGGCCGCGGAGCCGCGCGGAGGCCGCGAGCACGCCCGGAGTCGCGCGCGCCGCGTCGAGCACGTGCGCGAGCTCGGTGAACGTTTCGCCGTCGGCCGGCGGCGAGACGCGCGCGTGTCCCGTCGACATGCCGAGGCCCTGCTCGAGCCGCTGGTCGACGAAGCCGTCCTGCAGGCCCTTGAGGAAGATGAGCACGAAGAGGCCGGCCGCCATGGCGAGCGTCACGAGCGCGGAGCGTCGGCGATGGCGCCGGATGCTGCGCCATGCGAAGCGCGGCCAGGGCGAGGTCATCGACGGCGCCCCGGGCGGCCGGCGGTCGCGTGCGCCCCGGCCGACGCGCGCACGGCGGTTCGCGTCTCCGGGGTCGTCATCGTCGCAGCTCCTCGGCGGTGAAGGCCTCGTCGTGGAAGCGCGGCGCCGGGTCGAAGTACGTGACCTCGAGCGTCGACTCCCAGCCGTCGCGGCCGGGGGTCGTCGCGGTCCAGCGGTCGGGGAGCGGGCCGTCTCCGTGGAACAGGACGCGCCGCACGATCGCGCCGAGCTCGTCGAGGAACTCGAGCTCGCGCGGCGTGACGAGCTGCTCGTCGAGCGTGAGCCGCACGGCGCCGTACAGGCTCGAGCGTGACTCGCGCGGCACGAGCTCGAGGCGCACGAGGCGCGTGCGGTCCTCTTCGGAGCGGTCGAGCACGCGCGCGGTGAAGCGGCGACCGCCGTCGGCGAGCACCGCGAGGTCGCCGACGCCGAAGTCGCTGCCGAGCAGACGCTCGCCGCCGAGCGCGACGGGCAGCTCGAGCAGCGTGTCGACGCGCGGGAAGCGCACGAGGACGCGGTCGTCCGCGAGGAGCACGCGCGTGCCGGACTCGCGGACGCGCCCGTCGACGCGCAGCAGCCAGCGGTCGAGGCCCGCGTGGCGGTACACCCGGACACGCACGCTGCGCTCGTGCCCCGGGCGCCGCACGGTGAGGTCCGCCGCGGCGGCGAAGGAGACGTCGGCCGTGCGCGCGGCGAGCCGCTCGAGGAGGCGGGCGGCGTCCTCGTCGGGCGACGTGCCGCGCTCGTCCGCGGCAAGCGGGGTGGCGGGCGCGACGTCCTGCGCGGGGGCGGTCGCAGCCCGCGTCGTGTCGGGCACGGTCATCGCGAGCAGCGCGGCGACGCACGCGAGCGCCGCCCGCGCGGCGGTCGACACCCGGGTCCCGCGTCGGACCGCGCCCCCCGTCGCCGGCTTCACGACGCGGCCTCCGTCGCCGCGCCGACGAGCCGTCCGTCCTCCACCGCGACGACGCGGGTCGCGCGGCCGACGAGCCGGCTGTCGTGCGTCGCGACGACGGCCGCCACGCCGCGCTCCGCGACGAGCTCCGCGAGCGTGTCCACGAGCGTGACCGCCGTGCCGCCGTCGAGGTGCGCGGTGGGCTCGTCGGCGACGAGCAGCACCGGGTCGCCCGCGAGCGCCCGCGCCACCGCGACCCGCTGCTGCTCGCCGCTCGAGAGCGCGTCGGGGAAGCGGTCCGCGAGCCGGCCGACGCCCAGCCGCCCGAGCGCGTCGGCGACGCGGCGCGCGCGCTCGGCCGCGGGCAGCCCGCGCACGGAGAGCGGCAGGTCGACGTTTTCCGCCGCGGTGAGCGCCGGGCTCAGGTTGTGGTCGGCGAACACGAGGCCCAGCTTCGCGAGACGCAGGTCCGCGCGCGCCGCGGCATCGAGCGCGCCGAGCGGGCGGCCCTCGAGGAGGACCTCGCCCTCGTCGGGTGTGTCGATGCCGGCGAGCAGGTGGAGCAACGTCGTCTTGCCGGAGCCCGACGGACCCGTGAGGACCAGGAGCTCGCCGGCGCCGACCGCGACGTCCGCGTGCTCGAGCGCCGTGACGGTCGAGCCGTCGCCCGCGACGAAGCGTCGCGCGACGCCGCGCGCCTCGAGGACGGGTGCGCGCGCGTCCGTCACCGGACGGCCCGCCGCGCGCGCGTCGTCCCTCCGGCGGCGCGGGGCCGGACGCGCACGGGTGGCCGCCCCGTCAGGACGGCGCCCCCAGCCGCTCGCGCTCCTCCTCGACGACGGCGTCGTCGATCTTCGTGAAGAGGATGCCCGGCTCGCCGAGGGCGTGGCCCGGCGGCAGCTCCTCGAAGCGCCAGCGGTCCGTCCGGTCCGGCTCCTTGCCGCGCGGCACGGGGATCGCGTCCGTGAGCGGCGGCAGCCCGAGCATGCCGCGCAGCCGGTCCGACGCGTCCGGCATGAACGGCCACATGCCGACGGCGAGCGCCGACAGGATCTGCACGTGCGCCCAGAGCGACGTGCGGCAGTCGGTGAGGTCGTCGAGCTTGCGCGACTTCCACGGCGCGTGCGCGTCGAACCAGAGGTTGCCGAGGCGCGCGAGCTCGAGGAGCGCGTCGGTCGCGCGACGGAATTCGTAGCGCTCGAGGTGCCGGGCGAGCGTCGTCTGCTCCTTCGAGCCGGGCCCGAAGAACGCCGCGCAGCGCGTCCGCGTCTCCTCGACCGTGCGCACGGCGACCGTCGTCTCGCCGTCTCCCGGCACCTCGTGCTCGAACGCCTCCCCCGGCTCCGGCACGACGCCGTCGAGCTTGCTCTTCACGAACTTGAGCACGCGACTCGCGTAGTTGCCGAGCGTGTCGTTGAGGTCGGCATTGACGTGGCTCTGGAGCCCTCCGAACCGGAAGCGCGTGTCCGCCGTCTCCGGCATGGACACCGTGAGGTACCAGCGCAGCGCGTCGACGCCGAAGCGCTCGACCATGTGCGTCATGTCGAGCGTGCGCTCGTCGCTCGTCGAGAACTTGCCGTCCTCGAGGTTGTAGAACTCGTTGGCGGGGACGTTCTCCGGCAGCACCCAGCGCTCGCCGACGCCCGGCCCCGTGAACGTGTCGCCCTCGCGCGCGGCCTCCTGCCAGCCGAGCATCGCGGGGAACACGACGCAGTGGAAGGGGATGTTGTCCTTGCCGATGAAGTGCAGCAGCCGCGGGCCGGGCCAGCCGCCGTCGGCGTCCGGCGTCGCGTAGTCGTCCGACGCGTCGGTGATCCAGTACCTCCGCCACGCCTCCGGGTCGCCGGCGATGTCGCGCGCCCACTCGATGGTCGCGGACACGTAGCCGATGGGCGCGTCGAACCAGACGTAGAGCACCTTGCCCTCGTGCCCCTCGACCGGCTCGCCGTCGAGGTCCGTCGCGGGCAGCGGCACGCCCCAACGCAGGTCGCGCGTGATGGGCCGCGCTTTCAGCCCGTCGCCCTCGACGAGCAGCTTGTCGAAGACCGTCGTGCGCACGTTCGGCTTGAGCCCGGCGCCCTTGAAGCAGTTCAGCATCCAATTGCGGAACAGCGGGTACTTCTCGCCGAGCGCCGCCTCGTCCGACCACGGCGAGAGGTCGAGCTCGTACTGCATCGTGTCGCGGACCTCGGGCGTGTGGCCGCAGGTCACGCACACCGGGTCGACGAGCTTCACCGCGTCGAGCCAGCTCCCGCACTTCTTGCACTCGTCGCCGCGGGCCGCGCCGCCGCAGATGTAGCAGGTGCCCTCGACGTAGCGGTCCGGCAGGAAGCGGTCGTCCGTGACGCAGAAGTGCTGCTGCGTCGTGCGCGGCGCGATGGCCCCGCTCTTGAGCAGCCGCAGGAAGAACTCCTGGCTCAGCGCGTAGTGCGGGTCCTCGTTGCTCGTGCGGCTGAAGTGGTCGAACGAGATGCCGAAGCGGTCGAAGACGGCCTTGATCTCGTCGTGCCAGCGCGTGACGTACTCGCGGTAGCCGACGCCCTCCTTCTCGGCCTTCACGGTGATGGAGACGCCGTGCTCGTCCGTGCCGCACATGAAGAGGACGTCCGTGCCGCGCAGGCGCCGGTAGCGGACGTGGATGTCCGCCGGCAGGTACGCGCCGACGAGGTGCCCGAAGTGGATCGGGCCGTTGGCGTAGGGCAGCGCCGAGGTGACGAGGAGCGGACGGGTGTCGGCGGTCATGGGGGTCTCCGACGGGTCAGCGTACGGAACGTGCGGGAGCGGCGCGAGGCGGCGCCGGGCGCCCGGAGCGCGGTCGTGTCGACCGCCCACGGGTCGGCGGCGTACCGTGACCGGAGGCGGGACCGTGGCGCGGCGCTCCGACGCCAACACGCGACACGACCCGCGCGTTCCGCCCGCGCCGACCCGCGTTCGCGCGCGCCGTGCGTCCGATCCTCGTCCGAACCGGTCCGCCCTCCGGAGGCTCTCCGTGCCGACCTCACCGCCCACCCTGCCCACCGCGCCCCGCCCCGTCCGACGTCACCGCCTCCTCGCGTGGGCGAGCCCCGTGCTCGTCGCCGCGCTCGTCGGCACGGCGCCGTCCGCCTCCGCGCAGGGCGCGCCCTGGCCGTACGTCCTGTCCAAGGAGCCCTACGCCCGGCTCGGCAACCGCGGCTACGCGCCGGCCGTGTTCGGTCTGCTCGAGCGCGCGGACGACGCGGCGGACCTCGGCCCCATGGCGTCCACCCTGCCCGACGTGCTCGGCACGCAGCTCTGCTACGTCGGCGAGCACGACGCGGCGCTCGAGCAGGACGCGCGGCTGCGCGCGCTCCTCGGGACCCACGCGTCGCCGGGGTCGCCCGCGCTCGACGGGTGGGCGGCGCGGCCCGCCGTCGCCGAGCTCCTCGAGCGCGTGCGCGGTCGACGCGTCGTCATGTTCAACGAGGAGCACCGCAGCTCTCGGCAGCGCGCGTTCCTGCACGAGCTGCTCGCGGGGCTGCGCGCCGAGGGCTTCACGCACCTCGCGTGCGAGACGCTCCAGGAGGGCGAGGCGCTGGTCGAGCGCGGCTACCCGGTGCTCGGCAGCGGGACGTACAGCCGCGACCCCGTCTTCGGCGACCTGCTGCGACGCGCGGTGGAGCTGGGCTTCACGCCCGTGCCGTACGAGGTCACGCCGGAGCAGCTCGCCGCGGGCGGGCCCGCCGTGGCGGCCGACCCGCTCGCCTCGACGAACCTGCGCGAGGCGGCGCAGGCGGAGAACCTCGCGGCGCTGCTCGAGGACGAGACGGCGCGCGTCGTCGTGTTCGCCGGGCGGCACCACATCGGCGAGGGCGAGGGCGACTGGACGCCGATGGGCGCGCGCTTCGCGGAGCTCACCGGCGTCGACCCGCTCACGGTGGACCTCATGCTCATGGAGGAGCGCGCGCGCCCCGAGGACGAGCACGCCGCGCGTCGCGCCGCCCGCGAGGCGGGCCTGCTCGTCGACGAGCCCGTGGTGCTCGTGGACGGGACGGGCCGGCTCTTCACCGCGCTGCCCGGCGTCCTGGACCTCGTCGTCCTCTTCCCGGACGCGGGGCGGCTCGCGGGCCGCCCGGACTGGCTCGGCCTCGGCGGCCTGCGCCGGCCCGTCGTGCCCGAGGGGTTGCCGTCGCACGACGGCGCCGCGCTGCTCCAGGCGCTCGTCGAGGGCGAGGACCCGGAGGCGGCCGTTCCCGCGGACCAGGTCGTCGTCCGGCCGGACGCGGGGAACGGGCGCCCGCCGCCGACGCTCCTCCTGCGCGACGGCGCCTACCTGCTGCGCCTGCTCGACCGGGACGGCGAGGTCGTCTGGACGGGGCGCGTCGAGGTGCCGTAGGCGCGCGCGCCGCCGTCGCGACCGGAGCAGCTCGCACGCGCCGCGCGCCGGTCGCGATCGTCGTCCGGCACGACGCCCCGGATGACCGGCTCCGCGTCCGTGCGCTACGCTGACCGGCCGTGTCCCACTCCCCGAGACGCCCCGGGCCCCCGCGGGCGGCGCGCGTCGCCGCGCTGCTCGCCCTGACCGCGATCGTGACGTCCGTCGCGGTGCGCGCCGGGCCGCCCGCGCCCGTCGTCGGGGTGAGCGACGCGCCCGCCTGGCCGGACGTGCGTGCCGTGCTCGAGGCGCGCTGCCTCGCGTGCCACGGCGGCGACGAGCGCCGCAGCGGGCTGAGCTTCGCCGACGCGACGACCTTCGGCGAGGGCGGCTCGCGCGGCGCGTTGCTCGACGGCGAGCGTCCGCTGAAGAGCCGGCTGCTGCACGTCGTCGGCTACCGCGACCCCGAGCTCGCCATGCCGCCGGACGGCGAG
>JAUIEF010000212.1 GCA_030428785.1 bacterium | reverse complement strand
ACCTCGAACCCGTCGGCCGCCGAGCTCCAGGACCTCGAGGCGGACGGCCGACGCATCCACGAGCACGTCGCGGGGCTCGTCCGGACCTGGGGCGAGCCGTTCCGCGGCCGGCACGGCTACTCGAGCATCGGCGCCGTCGTCGGCGCGACCGCACCCGAGGAGCTCAGGCACCTGCGCGAGCTCCTGCCCCAGGCGTGGTTCCTCATCCCGGGCGTCGGCGCGCAGGGCGCGACGGCCGCCGACGTCGCGGCGGCCTTCGACGACCGCGGGCTGGGCGCCGTGATCAACTCGTCGCGCGGCATCCTCTACGCCTTCGGTGATCCGTCGACGGCTGACTGGCGCACGCCCGTGGCCGCGGCGGCGCGCGAGCTCCGCGACCAGCTCCGCGCGGCGAGCGGCACCGCCCTCAGCCCGAACGGCCCGTGATCCGCCGCCTCGCCCAGCCCCGGGTCCACGGTGCCTGGACCCGCGCGTGGTGGGACGGGGACCGCGGCTGGGAGGACCTGCTCGGACCCAGGCCGTCGGCCGAGGCCGCGGCGCGGCTCGCGGAACAGCTCACGGCCCCGCCGGGATGGACCTCGGCGCTGCGCGGCGCGGAGCGGGAGCCCGTCGACCCGGACGCGCTCGTCGTGCTCGCCGGCCAGCAGCCCGTGCTCGGCGGGGGGGCGGCCCTCGTCGCCCACAAGGCGGCCACCGCCGTCGCCGCGGCCCGTCGACTCCGGGAGCACCTCGGGCGTCCGGTCCTCCCCGTGTTCCTGCTCGCCACGCAGGACCACGACTCCACGGAAGTCGATCATCTAGACCTCATCCATCCCTCGAATGGGGTCCTCGAGCGCCTCCGATGTCCGCTCGTCCCTCGGAGCGAGATGTTCGCACGCTCCGCCTGGGACGACGACCTGTTCCGTGACGTCAAGGGTGTTCTGCACTCCACTTACGGTCTTGATGAATACCACCTGGGGTCGACGCTCGTCTCGACGCCGGCTCCCGAGCACGTCGCCCGCCTGCTCGAGACGGCGTTCGCGGGGACCGGGCTCCGCCTGGTCGAGGCGCACCGACTCGAGGCGCCGCGCGTCCTCGGCACGGCGCTCGCCGACCGCGAGCCCATCGGGCGCGAGCTCGCGCGCGGGGCCGACCGCCTCCGGGCGCTCGGCAAACCGGCCTCCTTCGACCCGAACGACCCGCGGCCGCTCGTGCTCGAGTCGCGCGGCGGCCGGCGACGCCGGCTCGAGCCCGACGACCCCGACGCCCGCGCGCGACTCGACGCGCGTCCGGAGGACTTCAGCCCGCACGCGGCGCTCCGGCCGATCGTGCAGGCGGCCACGCTCCCCGTCGTGGCCCAGGTGTGCGGACCCTCCGAGATCCTGTACCTCGGCCAGGCGCGCGGGCTCCACGAGCGGTTCGGCGTCACGGCGCCGCTGCTCGTGCCGCGCCTCGAGGCGACGCGCGTCCCGGAGGCGGACATCGCGCGGCTCGACGACGCGTTGCGCCCCGAGCGCTCCGGCAGCGACGTCGACGAACCGCTCGAGGAGCTCGCCGCGGCCGGCGATCGCTTCCGTGCCGCCGTCGCCGCGCTGGACCCGTCGCTCGCCGCGCGCGTGGAGCGGCTCACGGAGACGACGACCCGCCGCGCGCGCTCCGTCGCGGAGGCCCTCGAGTGGCGCGGCCGCGCCGGCCGCCTCGACGCACGCCTCCGACCGCGCGGCCGCGCGCAGGACGCCGTCCTCGGGTGGCTGCCGGACGCCTTCGGGCGCGGCGCCCCCGACGACTGGGCCGAGCGCATCGTGGCGCTCAGCGCCCCCTTCGATCCCCCCGCGCACGTCCTCTACGCCTTCCCGGAGGAACCCTCCTGATGGTCGACGCGCTGTTCATCGGACCGCACCCCGACGACATCGAGATCTGCTCCGGCGGCCTCGCGCTCTCGCTCGCGCGCCGCGGCTACACCACGGGCGGCGTCGACCTCACCGCCGGCGAGGCGGGCACGCGCGGCTCCCGCAGCCAGCGCGAGGACGAGGCCGCGCTCGGCGCCGAGCGGCTCGGGCTCGCGTTCCGCGAGTGCCTCGGCCTCCCGGACGGGCACATCGAGAACGACCGCGCGAGCCGCGACCTCGTCATCGAGGTCATCCGTCGGCACCGACCACGACTGGTGGTGGCTCCCATCCCGCTGGACCACCACCCGGACCACTCCCGCGCCGGACAGCTCGTGAAGGAGGCGCGTTTCCTCGCGGGCTGCGCGCGCATCGGACCGGACCTGCCGCCGTGGCGTCCGGGTCGCGTCCTCTTCTATCCGTCGCGGGAGGTCGTCACCCCGTCGCTGGTCGTCGACGTGAGCGAGGTGTACGAGGAGAAGATGGCCGCCGTGAAGGTCCACGCCTCCCAGCTCCACGACCCGGACTCCGACGAGCCGCCGACCGCCATCGCGTCGGCCGACTTCCTCGAGGCCATCCGTGCGCGCGACCGCTTCTACGGCTCGCAGATCGGCGTGCGCTTCGGCGAGGCCTACGTCGTCGACGGGCCGCTCGCCGTGGACGACCCGCTCCCCGTCGTGCGCGACATGGGTCAGAGCGTGTTCCTGTGAGGAAGCTCAAGATCGGCATCGCCTGCTACCCGACCTACGGCGGCAGCGGCGTGCTCGCGACGGAGCTCGGCCTCGCGCTCGCGCGGCACGGCCACGAGGTCCACCTCTTCAGCTACGCGCGCCCGACGCGCCTCGCGTCCTACCACCAGGGCATCGAGTTCCACAACGTCACCGTATCTTCCTACCCTCTGTTCCAGTACCCGCCGTACGACCTCGCGCTGGCCTCCGTGATGCGCCAGGTCATGTGCGAGCGCTCCCTGGACGTGCTGCACGTCCACTACGCGGTGCCGCACGCCATCTGCGCCTACGTCGCGCGTGAGATGAACACCCACTGCGACACCAAGATCATCACCACGCTCCACGGCACGGACATCACGATCCTGGGGCGCGACCCCAACTACCGCGACGTCATCCCGTTCGGGCTCGAGAAGAGCGACGCGGTCGTGAGCGTCTCCCACTGGCTCGCCGAGCAGACCCGCGAGGTCTTCGACTACACGGGCCCCATCGACGTGCTCCCGAACTTCGTCGACCAGGACCTCTTCAAGCCGCGCGCCGACGACGTCGTCCGACGCGAACTCGGCGGCGAGGACCACGCGCTGCTCGTCCACATGTCGAACTTCCGCTCGCTCAAGCGCGTCGGCGACACGGTGGAGGTGCTGCACCGGCTGCGGTCGGAGCGGCCCGTGCGCCTGCTGCTCGTGGGCGACGGACCGGACCAGTGCCTCGTGCGCGAGCTCGCGACCCGGCTCGGCGTCCTCGACCAGGTGCGCTTCCTGGGCGAGATCGACAACGTCGCGTCGATCGTCGCGGCCGCGGACGTCGCGCTCTTCCCCAGCGAGAGCGAGTCGTTCGGCCTCGCGCCGCTCGAGGCGATGGCATGCGGCGTGCCCGTCGTCACGACGAACGTCGGCGGCCTCCCGGAGGTCGTCGTGCACGGAGAGTCAGGCTTCCTCCACGACGTGGGCGACACGGACGGCATGGCCGCCGACGTGGACCTGCTCCTCGACGACCCCGCCCGCCGCGACGCCATGGGGCGCGCCGGGGTCCGCCGCGTGACCGAGGAGTTCTCGCTCGTCCGGAGCCTGCGCCAGCACGAGGAGCTCTACACGCGGGTGCTCGCAGACGACCCATGAGGCGGGTCTATCTGGACCACAACGCGTCGTCGCCGCTACGGCCCGCGGCGCTCGCCGTGCTGCGCGACTGGCCGGCCGCGGGCAACCCGTCCAGCGCCCATCGGGAGGGCCGCCTCGCGCGCCGGCGACTCGAGGACGCGCGCGAGACCCTCGCGGACCTCGTCGACTGCGAGCCCGAGGCGCTCCACTTCACCTCCGGCGGCACGGAGGCGAACGCGTGGGCCCTCGCCGGCAGCCGCCGCCCGGCGGTCTCGCCGGTGGAGCACCCGAGCGTGCTCGACCCCGCGCGTCGGCGGAGCGAGGCGCGCGTCCTCCCGCTCGACGGGCGCCACGGCCTCGATCGCCGCGCCGCGACCGACGCGCTCGACGGCGCGGACCTCGTGAGCGTCGGGCTCGCGAACCACGAGACGGGTCGCCTGCAGGACGTCGCCGCGCTCGCCGAGGAGCACCCGGACCGCGGCTGGCTGCTCCACACCGACGCCGCCCAGGCCTTCGGTCGGATCGACGTGTCGTTCCGCGCGCTGGGCGTCGACCTCATGACGCTCTCCGGGCACAAGCTCGGCGGACCGCCCGGCGTCGGCGCGCTCGTCGTGCGGCGCGGCCTCGATCTCGAGCCGTTGCTCGGAGGCGGACCGCAGGAGTGGGGACGTCGGGCGGGCACCGAACCGGCGCTGCTCGCGTGCGCGTGGGCCGCCGCCGCGCGCGAGGCGCGCGAGCGCCGCGTCGAGGAGACCGCCCGCTGGTCGGCCCTGCTCCGGGAGCTGCGCGACGGGATCTCCGAGATCGCTCCGGACGCGATCTTCCTCTCATCGGAGGCCGACTGTCTTCCCAACACCCTCTGCGTCGCATTCCCCGGTCGCCAGGGTCAGACGCTCGTGCACCGGCTCGACCTCGAGGGCGTCGCCGTCTCGCACGGATCGGCGTGCGCCTCCGGATCGCTCGAACCGTCGCCCGTCCTGCTGGCGATGGGTTGTCGCGAGGACGTCGCGCGGAGCTCGTTGCGCATGAGTCTCGGGCACGCGCACGCGGCCGACGACGCACGCGTGTTCGTCACGCGCTTGCGCGACGTGCTGGCCGCCGTGCCGCGTCGCGAGCCCGCGCAAAAAAAGTCGGCGACGCCGCACGACTAACGGGCGCGGACCACGCACTTTGCGTTCGTACATTTGCCCACATCCGGTGCGCCGCGCCGCACCCCGTTGACAGGTCTCGGGCAAGGCCCATGATTGGGCGCACGTCGACGGCCTCGCGAGCCGGGACACGTCGGCGATGTCTGGAGTCGGGCGGCGAAGCACAGGCAGAAGCAGGTCGGTTCCATCCGACCGATGCGGGGGACAGTGCGTGTCCCGCGGGCACGGCCTCGCCCGACCGTCGTACGTCGTACCCCGTCGTTGTGCAGAGTCCAGCGGTCCCTGCGGAAGGACCGATCATCGACCTCCTCGAAAGCCCACGCCGCATGAGCCAGGCCGACACGCCCGACGAGCTGACGCGCCGCCTCCACGAGGTCCTGAAGCAGCTGGTGACCCCGAGGAAGTTCGACCTCTGGTTCGCGGGGCTGCGCGTCGCCGGGAGCGAGGCCGGTCGGCTGGAGCTGACGGTCCAGAACCCGTTCCACCACGAGTGGATCCGCACCTACTACACGGACGTGCTCACGCGCGCCGTCCACCAGGTCGCGGGCGACGACGCCGAGCACGAGCTCCTCGTGACCGAGGACGGTGCGGTCGTCGAGTCGCCGGACGCGCCGCCGGTCGCGGAGGCCGTCCCCGTCGACCCCGCCGGCAAGATCACGAGCCAGAACGCGCGGTACTTCCAGCAGAACTCGGACGTCTCGCTCCACCAGAAGTACACCTTCGACAACTTCGTCGTCGGGCCGAGCAACCAGCTCGCGCACGCCGCGGCGATGGCGGTCGCGGAGGCGCCGGCGGGCTCCTACAACCCGCTCTTCCTCCACGGCGGGTGCGGGCTCGGCAAGACCCACCTGCTCCAGGCCATCTGCCACCGCGCGATGGACTCCGGCCGCGCGCTCAAGGTGCTCTACCTGTCGAGCGAGACCTTCGTGAACCAGTTCATCGCCGCCATCGAGCAGGGCGACCTGAGCCGGTTCCGCTACAAGTACCGCAGCGTCGACCTCCTGCTCATCGACGACATCCACCTGCTGGCCAACAAGGAGCGGACGCAGGACGAGTTCTTCCACACGTTCAACACGCTCTACAACGACCAGCGCCAGATCGTCCTCTCGAGCGACAGCCCGCCGTCGGAGATCCCGACGCTGCGCGAGCGCCTCATCAGCCGTTTCAAGTGGGGCCTCGTCGCCCAGATCGAGACGCCCGGCTACGAGACGCGCCAGGCGATCCTGCGCCGCAAGGCCAAGGACCGCGACATCGAGCTGCCGGAGGAGGTCCTCGACTTCCTCGCGGAGAAGATGAACCGCAACATCCGCGAACTCGAGGGCGCGGTGACGAAGGTGCTCGGCTACGCGCACCTCACCGGGCGCGCCATCGACCTCGAGCTCGCGCGCGAGGCGCTCGGCGAGTCCGACCACTCGACGCAGCACCAGTCGCTGGGACTCGATCGGATCCTCGACGTCGTGTGCGCGCACTTCAACGTGAAGGTGTCCGACCTGCACGGCCGGCGCCGCACCCAGTCGATCGTGCTGCCGCGCCAGGTCGCGATGTACCTCACGCGGAAGTTCACGCCGATGTCGCTCGTCGAGATCGGCGCGCGCTTCGGCGGGCGCGACCACTCCACGGTGCTCTACGCCGTGGGCAAGATCGAGGAGCGCATCGCCGCCCAACCGAGCTTCGCGCAGCTCATCGGCGAGTTCGAGAACCGGCTCCGGCGCTGAATCCGGACGCCGTGCTCCTCCGTGTCCGACGTCCTGGTGTCCGGATTCCATCCGAACCCCTCCCCGTGGAACGAACGCGGAGCCCGGACCGTGGACAGTCGGTGGGAACCCCGGGGGAGTCCGGTGACGGTTCGGACCGCCTCCCGTCGACTTCCCGGCGCGCGTCGTCCGCACGTGGAACAACCCGGCACGGGGAGTGCATACTGTGCCGTTCGATCGACGGTCGGAGACGGCCGCAAGTCGGGTCGCGAGCGTGCTTTGATTCCGCACGCGACGAGTTGCGGACAATCCGGACGGCTCCAAGAAGAAGACGTTCAATTCACTTAGAAAGAACTCCACACAGCACAGCACCCGGAAGCCTGGCCCGATGAAGCTGGTCACACCTCGCGAACCCTTCCTGCAGAACCTCCAGTACGCCGCCTCCGTCTGCCCCACCCGCAGCACGCGACCGATCCTCATGGACGTCGTCGTGTCGGTCGACGGCGACCACGTGCAGATCACGTCCACCGACGGTGACGTGTCCGTCCGTCGTCGTTACAGCGCGGACGGCGTGTCGGGCGAGGGCGAGGCCGCGCTCCCGGCGTCGACACTGTTGTCCGCCGTGCGCTCCATCGACGCCGACGAGATCACGATCGAGGAGGAGGACGGCGTCCACGTCCTGACGGGCGGCCGCGCGCGCTTCCGGCTCAACGGCGACGACCCGTCGCTCTTCCCGTCGATCCCGACGCTCGAGCAGGAGCGCGGCATCGAGCTGCCCGTGAGCTGCTTCCTCGACCTCTGCCACCGCACGATGTTCGCGGCTGCGAAGGAGATGGGCCGCTACGCGTTCAACGGCGTGCTGCTCGCCGTCGAGCCGGAGGAGATGACCCTGGTCGCCACGGACGGCCGCAGGCTGGCCCTGGCGCGTCAGCAGGGCCCCACGGGGATCGCCGAGCCGGTGCAGGTCGTCGTGCCCGTGAAGGGCCTCACGCAGGTCCTGCGGGCCCCCGTGGAGGACGACACGGTCCTGCGCATCGAGTTCCGCGAGTCCATGGTCGCCTTCATCCTGCCGTCGCTCGAGATCCAGGCGCAGCTCGTGGACGGGGAGTTCCCCGACTACCGGGCCGTGATCCCCAAGGACGGCGCGGTCCCGCTCTCGGTGTCCATCAACCGCGAGGAGTTCGCCCACGCGATCCAGCGGGCGTCCATCACCGCCGGCGACGAGGGCCCCGCCGTGGAGCTCTCGTTCGGCCCGGGCCAGCTCACCGTGGCCTCCCGACAGGACGGCGTCGGCGACTCCCGGAGCGAGATCGAGGTGACCTACGACGGCGAGCCCGTCGACATCCGGTTCAACCCGGCGTTCCTCGGCGAGTACCTCAAGACGCAGCCCGAGCTCGAGGTGGCCTTCCGGTTCAAGGACCGGACCTCCGCGGGCCTCTTCGAGGCCTCGGGGAACTCGCTGTACGTCATCATGCCGATCACGTCCTGACGGGCGGCGGCTCCGGCGGAGGCGGACCCATGGCGCAGCGGAGGGGTGGCGAGCCGGAGCGGCTCGGGGACGTCCTGGCGTCGCTCATGCGGCGCCGGTCGTACGGCAAGCCGCTCGAGCTGGCCGGGGTCCGGGAGGCCTGGTCCCGGGCGGCCGGAGAACGTCTGGCGAAGCGGTCACGGGTGACCCAATTCCGCGACGGGATCCTTACCATAGAGGTGGCTTCGGCCGCGCAACGCTACGAACTCGAGGCCTTCCAGGCCGCCGAACTCCTCGGCCGGCTCCAGGCGGACCCGTCGATCCAGACCGTGCGTCGCCTCGTCTTCCGAGTCGGACACTTCACCACATGAGCCAGACCTACGACTCCTCCTCGATCCAGGTTCTCGAGGGGCTCGAGGCGGTGCGGAAACGCCCCGCCATGTACATCGGCGACACGTCCGCCAAGGGACTCCACCACTGCGTCTTCGAGGTGGTGGACAACTCGGTCGACGAGGCGCTCGCCGGGTACTGCCGCACGATCCAGGTCGTGATGAACAAGGACGGCTCGGTGTCCGTGACGGACGACGGCCGCGGCATCCCCGTCGACGTGCATCCGACAGAAGGCGTGCCGGCCGTGGAGGTCATCCTCTGCAAGCTCCACGCGGGCGGCAAGTTCAACAAGGACTCGTACAAGGTGTCCGGCGGTCTGCACGGCGTCGGCGTCTCGGTCGTCAACGCGCTCTCGGAGCGGCTCCACCTCGAGGTCGCCCGCGACGGCGCGATCCACACCCAGGACTACGCCCGCGGCGTTCCCCAGGCGCCGCTCGAGAAGGGCAAG
>JAUIEF010000211.1 GCA_030428785.1 bacterium | reverse complement strand
CCGCGCGGCCGCCGCACTCCTGCGACGGCCGCGGCTCGTGCGCGCCGCGCTCCCGCTGCTCGCGGCCGCGCCCGCGCTCGCGGCGCCGCTCGTCCGCGCGGTGCACCGGCCGTGACGACGCGACGCGACGACACCGCGCGCCCGGCGCTCCTCGGGCTCGGCACCGCGCACCCGCCCGACCCGTGGGACCGCGACCGCGCGCTCGCGTTCACGCTCGCGCGCGGCGGCGACGGCGCCCTCCCCCGCCGGCAGGTCGAGGCGCTCCACCGACGCTCCGGCGTCGCGACGCGGCACCTCGCCGTCGGCGAGGCGTTCCACCCGCCGGGCCGCCCGCCGGGGACCGCGGCGCGCATGGACGCCTACGCCGCGCTCGCCCCGCCGCTCGCGGCCGCCGCGGCGCGACCGGCCCTCGCGCGCGCCGGCGTCGCGGCGGAGGACGTCGCGCACCTCGTCACCGTGTCGTGCACGGGGTTCTCGGCGCCGGGCCTCGACCTCGCGCTGCGCCGGGAGCTCGACCTGTGCGCGGACGTCGGCCGCACGCACGTCGGGTTCATGGGCTGCCACGGCCTGCTCAACGGACTCGCCGTCGCGGGCGCCCTCGCGCGACACGCGCCCGTGCTCCTCGCGGCCGCCGAACTGTGCAGCCTGCACTTCGCCGAGGACGCCTCGCGCGAGCAGGCCGTCGCGCACGCGCTCTTCGCGGACGGCGCGGCGGCCCTCGTGCTCGGCCCGTCGGAGGACGCGCGCGCGTGGCGCCTCGCCGGGAGCGCGTCCTGCGTGCTCGCCGACGAGCCGGACGCCATGACCTGGCGCATCGGCGACCGCGGCTTCCGCATGACGCTGTCGTCCGTCGTGCCCGCGCTCGTCGGACGCGGCCTCCGCCCGTGGCTCGACCGCTGGCTCGAGGGTCACGGGCTGGGCGTCGACGAGGTCGCGAGCTGGGCGGTGCACCCCGGCGGCCCGCGCGTCCTCGACGCGGCGACCGCCGTGCTCGAGCTGCCCGACGACGCCTGCGCCGTCTCGCGCGAGGTGCTCGCGAGCCACGGCAACATGTCGTCGCCCACGGTCGGCTTCCTGCTCGAGCGCCTGCGCGCCCGCGGCGCCGAGCCGCCCTGCGTCGCGCTCGCCTTCGGCCCGGGGCTCGTCGCGGAGGCCGCGCTCTTCACCTGAGCCGCGGGCCGACCGTCAGCGCAGGATCTGCCAGAGCAGCACGCACACGACGAGGATCACGACGACCGCGGTGAGCCGCGCGCGGGCGACACGCTCCGCCGCGGGCACGCCGTCGTCGAGGAGGCCCTCGCGCCGGAGCGTCTCCTCGTAGTCGAAGTCGTCGTCGTCGCCGTCGTAGCCGCCGGGGAGGTCGCCGGCCCAGGCGTCCGCGTCGTCGGACCAGCCGCTCGACGCGTCCGAGCCGCACGCCGGGCAGGCGAGCGCCTTCGCGGGGACGGCGTTGCCGCAGTGAGGGCAGTCGAACGGGCGGCGGCGCGGTCCGGCGGGCATGGCGTCGACTCTAGCAGCCCGCGCCGGGCGTCCCGCGCCGGGCGCGGGGACGACGCGGCCCGGGTCCGACGGCCACCGGGTCGCCCGCCGTCGACCCCGTCACGCGACGGCCCGCCGGCCGTCCGGCCCCCTCCCGATCGAGCGGTCCGTGGATCGGGCGCGCGCCGGAGGCACAATGCGGGGATGGACGGTCGGGCGAACGAGGTCGCGCCGGAGGACACGCTCGAGGACGCCGCGGGCGCCCTCGACGGCGAACCGTCGGCCGCGTCGGCGCCCGGACCGGCGCCCGACCTCGCGACCGACCGGGACGCCGCGCTCGACGCGGGGCTCGAGCAGCTCGGCTACGAGGCCTTCCGCCCCGGCCAGCGCGAGGCCATCGAGACGCTCCTCGACCGGCGACGCCTGCTGCTCGTCGCGCCCACGGGCGGCGGCAAGAGCCTCACCTACCAGCTCCCCGCGACGCTCCTGCCCGGCACGACGCTCGTCATCTCGCCGCTCATCGCGCTCATGCAGGACCAGGTCTCGGCGCTCGAGGAGCGCGGCGTCGCGGCGACCTTCCTCGCGTCGACGCTCGACGGCGACGAGATCCGCGACCGCATGGACGGGCTCGCCGCCGGGCGGTACCGCATCGCGTACGTCGCGCCGGAGCGCCTCGCGCACACGGGCTTCCGCACGCTGCTCCACGAGCTCGACTGCCCGCTGCTCGCCGTCGACGAGGCGCACTGCATCAGCGAGTGGGGCCACGACTTCCGGCCGGAGTACATGCTCATCGGCGAGGTCGTCGACCAGCTCGCGGGCGCGCGCGTGCTCGCGTGCACGGCGACGGCCACGCCCGTCGTGCGCGACGAGATCCTCGAGAAGCTGCACCTCGGCGCGGAGACGCCGCAGGTCGTGCGCGGCTTCGCGCGGCCCAACCTCGCGCTGCGCGCCGCGGAGGTGCGCGGCAAGGCCGAGCGCGAGCGGGCCGTCGACGCGGCGCTCGCCGAGACGCTGGGCGCCCCGCGCGCCGACGCCGGCACGGCGATCCTCTACGCCCCGACGCGCCGCTCCTCGGAGGAAGAGGCGGACCGGCTGTCCTCGCAGGGCTGGGCGGCGGACTGCTACCACGCCGGACTCCCCGGCGACGTCCGCGCCGACGTGCAGGAGCGCTTCATCCGCGGCGAGCTCGAGGTCGTCGTCGCGACGAACGCGTTCGGCATGGGCATCGACCGCGCGGACGTCCGGCTCGTCGGGCACCTCGCGCCGCCCGGCTCCGTCGAGGCCTACTACCAGGAGGTGGGCCGCGCGGGGCGCGACGGCGACCCCGCGGTGGGCCTCATGCTCGTCGGGCCGAGCGACATGGCGCTGCGCCGCCGCTTCATCGAGGGCGACGCGGAGCAGACGGGCGACGAGGAGCTCGCGCGCCACAAGTGGAACCTCTTCCTCGAGCTCATGCGCTGGGCCGAGGGCGGGAGCTGCCGGCACGACGCGATCCTGCGCTACTTCGGCGACGAGGCCGAGACGCTCGCGGGCTGCGGCCGCTGCGACGTGTGCCGCGACCTCGACGGCGGCGGCGACGACGCCGAGGAGGTCTCGCTCGTCGTGCGCAAGGCGCTGAGCGGCGTCGCGCGCGTGCACGGCCGCTTCGGCCTGGGCGTCGCGGCCAAGCTGCTCAAGGGCGTGGCGGACGACCGCCTCGAGTGGAGCGGCCTCGCGTCGACGAGCACCTTCGGCGTGCTGCAGGACCGCAGCATCGACTGGATCACACGGCTCGTGCGTCGCTGCGTCACCGCCGGCTGGGTCGACTTCCAGGGCGGCGACCGCCCCCTGCTCGTGCTCACGAAGGAGGGCGAGGACGTCATGTGGGGCCGTCGCGACGCGCGCCTGCTCCTGCCGCGGGACGGGCCGCCCGTGCGGTCGTCGTCGTCGCGCGGCCGGCGCCGCTCGGGCGGCGCGTCCACGGCCGCGCCCGAGGAGGCGCTCGACGCCGAGGGCGCCGCGCTCTTCGAGGCGCTGCGCGAGCACCGGCTGGCCGTCGCGCGCGAGGCGTCCGTGCCGCCCTACGTCGTCGCGAGCGACCGCACGCTGCGTGACCTGGCCCGCCGCCGGCCGCGCGACCACGACGAGCTCCAGCTCGTGCACGGCATCGGGCCCAGCAAGGCCGAGCGCTTCGGCGACGGACTGCTCGCGGTCGTGCGCGACCACGACGGCGACGCCGCGGACGCCTGACGAGGAGCCGCCCCATGGACATCCCCGAGATCGACGTCGAGACCGCCGCCGCGCGCCACGCCGCGGGCGGCACGCTCTTCATGGACGTGCGCGACGCGGGGAGCTTCGCCGCGGCGCACGTGCCCGGCGCGCTCCACGTGAGCGACGCGACCATCGAGGCCTTCCTCGAGGAGACGCCGCGCGAGCAGCCGGTCGTCGTGTACTGCTACCACGGCAACGCGAGCCGCGGCGGCACGGCCTTCCTGCTGCAGCACGGCTTCACCGACGTCGCGAGCATGGCCGGCGGCTTCGAGGCCTGGCGCGGCCGGCACCCGGAGGAGCGCGGCGGCTGATGCCAGCCGCATCCTGCCTTCAGGCATAAGATGCAGTGCGTTCTAGTACCCTAGTTGCTTAAGAGCACGTAGATCTTGCTCATTTACGTCAACCGTCGGCGCTCGCCCAAGATATTCCAGGTGACGCACGCTAGCACGCCGCAAATTCACCAAGCGCCTCACACCATTTGCCACTCGCTTATGCTGAGCAGGAGCTAGCTCCTCACTCAGCAGGTTCTGGCGTTCAAACGGATCTCTTGACAAGTCATAGAAGGCCGGGAAATCAGACCCCATCTCTAGCTTAAACAGACCCACCTCATCCGACGCTCGCAGTACCGACTCATTGAAAAACACCTCATCGCAGGCCGGGCGGCGGTCGTTCACCACCGACTCAGCGAGCGACCATCCCTCGCCAATCGAATTCCCCACCCCGCAGAAATCCAGAATAGTCGGTGCAATATCTATACTTCTAGTTACCCAATTCACTTCCCCCGCATCAAACAGCCACGGAGCAGAAATGAGCAAGGGCACGTGCATAATCTCATCGTAGAATGATCCGTGCAGAAACTCACCATGCTCCATAAAAGCCTCTCCGTGATCAGAAGTAATGATAACGAGAGACTTCTCCAAAAGACCACGCCTCTCTAATTCAGCAAAAAATCGCTCAAGCAGATCATCCAGTTTGCGCAATCCGGCATCATACAGACTTGAGACGTACCGAGTATGCGTCGCTGGCGCTCGCTCGACCCCTTGAGAGAGAGCACTGAGATACTCAGATGCACAGCAGCCTGGCGCTCCAGCAAGACACCCCGAGAACCCCGGAGGGGCACATCCGGCAAACTCCACCCTGAGCTCGGCGCTCGACTCGTAGGGCAGGCAGCCTCCGCCGGAACTAAAATCAGAGTGAACGTCAAAAAAATGAATGAAAGAGAAAAGTCTACCTGGCTCATGGGTGTCGTACCACTCCAAGAAGAGCCCAGCGTTCTCTTCCGCCGTCACCCAAGCCGCGCTCATGACGTCAAATCCTCCATCCAAACCAAATGCAGAAGACAGCCAAACAGGATGAGCAGTGAAGGCAGCCGTAGCGTAACCAGCTCTCCGCATACTTGCGGCGAGGGTATGCTCCCCCGCCCGAAGACCAATGCGTCCACCAGCAAGGCCATCGTCACGCAGACCGTGCGACATCGGCGAAAGACCCGTCAAGATGGATCCATGAGACACTAGCGTGTTATTGGAGTTGCTCATATGCTGCTTGAAGACAACGCCTTGGCTAGCGAGTTGATCGAGGAACGGCGTGGTTGGCTCTGAGTAACCCATAAACCCACAGCGATCCGCCCGAAGGGTGTCGATCGAGATCAGAAACACATGATCGGGACGATCCGGCATGGCCCCGTCACCCGAACACGCCGAAACGATGCTGCAAAGCACCGAAAGCGAGATAACGACCGAATTCAAGCCGGAAAGTTGGCGCGGCCCTTCTTGAATATGTTCCATAGCGCCAGCAGCATAACACACTAAGCTTCATCGAGATTGACGCTTTCCCGACAGCATAACTAGCCAACAACGACATGCGCCGCCAGATCCTGAAACTCACATTTGGACTCGCCATCACGGCATTTGTCCTTCTTGCGGTGGAGATTGCCTCTTACGGATTTGGCACTGCACCCGGCCCCTGCGACCCGCTGATTTCGCAGTCAGCACGGGGATGGAGTGAGTCGCGCGCATACGACCCACTCCTGTTCTGGCGACTGAAGCCGCGCATCACAACCAGCCGCATGACAACGAACAACCTTGGACTACGAGGACCGGACGTCCCAGATGCCAAAAAAGGTGAGTTCAGAGTTCTCAGCCTCGGCGAATCGACGACGTTCGGAGCGAACGTGGCCTACACAGACTGCTATAGCTATCTGATCGAGCGAGATATCGGACGAATCTCCGACACAAACGTCCGCATTATCAACTGCGGAGTCCCAGGATACTCCATCGTACAGGGCTACGCATTCCTGAAGCACCTCGGCCTATCGATGAACCCTGACGCCATCTTGCTGTACTTCGGATTCAATGATTTCCTACCGACAGGTCACAGAGCGCGCAGAGACGCAGCAGACACAGCGACCAACGAATCGAGGCCGGACCTGGAGATTCTCACTAGCAGAGAGCACCCATTTGAGCGAATGCGATCCTGGCTGAGAGAACACTCGAACGCCTATCGGCACCTTTCATCACTCAGCTCTACAAAGGAGCTCAATGAAACTACAACTGAGCTCGAATCCGATCGACGCGCAAGCCAGCGAGTTCCGGAGGCTCATAGAATCGAGATCCTTAAACGCATACTGGGGATATGCCGAGACAACTCGATTCACCTGACAATTGCTATTCCGTGGTACAAGTCGTTTAGGGACCACGCCCCAGTGCTGAGAGACTTCGCACGAGAGCATCGCGTTCCAGTCATTGACCTCCCTAACCTACTAGAACACATTCCAACTAGCATGATCGACGACTGCTTTCTCGATGAGGTACATCCATCGGCGCTCGGGCACTCCCTTATTGCCAGTACGGCTCTGCCGCGGTTGCGCACAGAATGGTCCACTCAACATTAAGCAGAGCGGGTCAATGAGGAACGTCATCGTTATCCAAAATGGCTCGAGAACACCAATGCGCGTTCGTCGGACCGTCCTCTCCCCGGTCAGTGAGTGCATGCGAGATCGCCCCCTGCCACTCAGGCGTCCGTCGGGCGCTCCGCCCGCGGCACCGACTCGAGCACCTCGGCGAGACGGTGGATGACGATCGGCTTGGACAGGTAGCTGTCCATGCCGGCTTCGCGGAACCGCTCCTCGTCGCCCGAGAGGACGTCGGCGGTGAACGCGATGATGTACGGCTGGCGGTCGGGCGGCCCGGCGCGCACGCGGCTCGCCGCCTCGACGCCGCCCATCTCGGGCATCTGCACGTCCATGAGGACGACGTCGTACGGCCGCTCCGCGACGGCCGCGACGGCCTCGCGCCCGTCCGCCGCGACGTCGGCGTCGTAGCCGAGGCGCGCGAGCATGCCGAGCGTGACCTTGCGGTTCACGGCGTTGTCCTCGACGACGAGGATCCCGAGCGGGTGGCGCTCCGCGAGCCCCGCGTCGACCTCCGGCGCGGAGAGCCGCGGGTCGGCGCCGCCCGCGACGGGCACGCGGATCGTGAAGCGGAACACGGAGCCGCCGCTCGGCGAGGCGTCGCACCAGATGCGGCCGCCCTGCATCTCGGTGAGGCTGCGGCAGATCGCGAGCCCGAGCCCCGTGCCGCCGAACTTCCGCGCGGTCGACACGTCCACCTGCTTGAAGGGCTCGAAGAGCTTCGCGCGGCGATCGGCCGGGATGCCGATGCCCGTGTCCTCCACCGCGAAGTGCACGACCGCGACGTCCTCGGGGACGCCCGCCCCGTCGTGCCGACGCTCGGGCTCGGCGCGCACGGTTACCGAGATGGACCCGGTCTCCGTGAACTTCAGCGCGTTGCTCAGGAGGTTCGCGAGCACCTGGCTCAGGCGCGTCACGTCGCCGACGACCGTCCCGGGCACGCTCTCGTCGATCCGGATGCGCACGTCGAGGCCCTTCTCGCGCGCCTGCATCGCGACGAGGCCCACGGAGCGGCGCACGCACTCGTGCAGCAGGAACGGCCGCGACTCGAGCTCGAGCTTGCCCGCCTCGATCTTCGAGAAGTCGAGGATGTCGTTGATGATCGTGAGCAGCGTCTCGCCGCTGTCGCGGATCGTCTCGACGTAGTCGCGCTGCTCGCCGTCGAGGCCCGTGTCGAGGAGCAGGCTGTTGAGCCCGAGCACGCCGTTGAGCGGCGTCCGGATCTCGTGGCTCATGTTCGCCAGGAACTCGGACTTGTGCAGGCTGGCCTGCTCCGCGCGCAGCCGCGCCTCCTCGAGCTCGCGCTTCGTGGACTCGAGGTCGGCGATGGTCTGCTCGAGGCGCGCCTCGCGCAGCGCGACGCCGATGCGCGTCGACGCCATGGCCGCGATGGTCTCGAAGAGCTCGAGGTGCTCCTCGGTGTAGAAGTCCGGCTCGGGGTGCTCGCTGTCGATGACGCCGATGACGCGCCCGTTGTCGACGATGGGCACCGCGAGCTCGGAGAGCCGGAACGCGTCGTCCTCGATGTAGCGGCCCGTGCGACGCGTGTCGTGCACGAGCGCCGCCTCGCCGGTGGCCGCCACCGTGCCGACGATGCCCTGGCCGAGCGGGATCGCCAGCGGGTCGAGGATGTCGTGCTGACGCGGGTTCTTCGCGCCGTGCGCCGCCTTCTGGACGAGCACGCCGGCCTCCGCGTCGAGCAGGTAGATGACGCAGTCCTCGAGGCCCAGCCGCGCGACCGCGTTGCTCGCGATGTCCCACAGGACGTCGTCGAGCGTGCTCTGCTTGAGCAGCGAGATCGCGAACGAGTTGATGACCTCGAGGTAGCGCGCGTGGCGCTCGGACTGCGCGTCGAGGCGCGCGGCGCGCTCACTGTCGCCCGCGTGCTCCTCGATGAGCTCGTTGAGCCGGGCGAGCGAGTGCGCGGCGCGCCGGAGCTCACCGGCGGCCTCGTCGTGCCACGGATCGGGCCGTCCCCGTCCCGCCGTCGTCATGTCGCGTTCATCCATCGTCACCTCGCACGGCTCCCCTCTCGGGCCGCGCGGGACGACCACCGCCGCTCGGGATGGCGGTGGAGCAGCTCGGGGGCGGACGTCCCATGGTCCTCACCTATCGGTCCCGTCAGCCGTCGACATGACTGTCGGAAATGGCTTGTCGACGACGGCGCGCCGCGCTTCCCGGGTACGTTGGGCCGGTCCGCCGCGCCCGAGGAGCCGCTCCCATGCCGCCGAGCCCGTCCC
>JAUIEF010000210.1 GCA_030428785.1 bacterium | reverse complement strand
CCAAGCCGGTGGTGAAGGTGACCGGCGAGTTTTGGGCGCAGACCACCGAGGGCGACGGCAACTTCAACATGTTCCGGTTCCTGCAGGCCGAGGGTGCGGAGATCATCACCGCGCCGCTCGCGACCTGGCTCGGGTGGGCGCTGTGGACCACGGGACCGTCGCTGCTCGCGGTGCGCGTCGCGGCCGGGCTCGTCGCCGGGCTCGTCGTGCTCGGCACGGCGCGGCTCGCGCGTCGCGCGGGCGGTGACGACGGCGCGGCGGCGCTCGCGGCGGTCTGCGTGCTCGTCGCGCCGGGCGTGCTCCTGCAGCTCGGGGCGTTCAGCTCGGCGGGGCTCGAGGTGCTCGGCGTGACGCTCGCGGCGACGGCGGTCACGGCACGCGCGGGCGACGGGGAGTCGTCGGGCCCGCCGCGCCTCGGCGTTGCGACGGGCGTGCTCCTCGGGCTGCTCCTGCTCACGCGCCTCACGGCGTGGTGGTTCGTCGCGGGGCTGGCGCTCGGGTGGCTGTGCTGCCGGTCGGCGCGGCCGGTCGGCGCGGGCCGCGCGCTGGCCGTCGCGCTGCTCGCGGCCTCGCCCTACGTCGTGTCGCAGGCGCTCGCGGGCTGGCCCGTGGCGGACTACGTGGTCGCGGAGCACGTGCTCGCGCGCGGGCTCATGACCGTGCCGGCCTTCGCGTGGCGCGTCGTGCAGTGCGCGCATCCGCTGGCGCTGCCCGTGCTGCTCGTCGGGCTCCTGCGCCTCGCGACCGACGAGGGCCTGCGCGCGTGGCGGCCGCTGCTCGGCGTCGTGCTCCTGCCGCTCGTCGTGCTGCTCGTGAGCCACTCGGGGCGGCCGGAGCGGCTCGTGCCCGTGTTCCCGCTGCTCTTCGCCGTGGGGAGCGTGCCGTGCGCGCGGGTCCTCGCGGGCGGCGCGTCGCGTGCGCGGCGCGCGCCGCTCGTCGCGGCGCTCGTCCTGTTGCTCGTCGGCGGCGCGGCGACGGCGCCGCTCGTCGTGCCGCTCGCGCCGCCGGGTCCGACGCAGGCCTGGGCGGAGTCCGCGGACGTCCTCGACCTGGCCGACGTCGCGACGCACAGCATGCTCGCGCGGCTCGGGTGGGAGGAGATGGCGGACCGCGTGCTCGAGGTCGTCGAGTCGTTGCCGCCGGAGGACCGCGCCGACGCCGTGGTGCTCGCGCTCGACGGCGCGGAGGCCGGCGCGTTGGTCGTGCACGGCGCGGGACGCGGCATGCCGCCCGTGTACAGCGCGCACGACGGGCTCTTCGACCGGCCGCCGGGCCCGGGCGAGGGTCGCGTCGCCGTGTCGCTCGCGTGGCCGGACCACCGGCTCGACGACCTCTACGCGGACGTGCGACGGGTGTCCGTCCACCGCCCGGCGCTCGCCGACCCGCAGGAGATGGACCTGCCGCTCGACGTGTGCCGGGAGCCGCGCACGCCGCTCGCGGAGGCGTGGCCCGCGTTGCGTCGGCTCCAGGCGCCGCGCGACCTCGAGTGACGCGCGCGCCCGCGTCCGGCGCCGTCGCCCGTTCGCGTTGCCGGGCCCGCGCCCGTCCCGCCCTGCGCGCCCGCCTCCCGGCCGGCCGCCGCGCCGAGCGTCAGTCCTCGTCGAGGAGCCGCCGGAGCGCGGGCACGAGCGCGTCGGCGTAGAGCCGGTTCGCCTCGGCGTTCGGGTGGTTGTCGAAGGGCATGAGGTTGTAGATCGCGCGCCGGAAGTCGACCTGCATGGGGACGACGACGAAGCCGCGGTCGCGCGCGAAGGGCACCACCGGGTCGAAGCCGCTCAGGCTCTGCACGGCGAGCACGGCGGGGACGCCGTGCGCGCGGCAGATCACGGCGATCTCGTCGAGGATCGCGAAGGTCACGCGCGTGCCGAGGTCGAGGCCGCCGTGCACGTCGTCCATCGCGGCGAGCGCGTCCGGGTCGAGCACGTCGCGGTAGTCGAGGATGTGGCCCGGCAGTCCGCCGGTCTCGCCGCCGCCCTGCGCGCCGCGGACGTTGCGCTCCTTGTGGAAGGAGGCGTACCCGAAGACGGCGACCTCGGGCGGCGCCTCGCCGCGCTCGACGAGCAGCTCGCGCAGCTGTCGCAGCGCGCGCAGGTTGCCCACGCCGTGCACGCCGAGGTTCAGCACGCGGTGCCCGGGCAGCGCCTCCTGCACGAGCCACGGGTAGCTGTCCTCGTTGTCGAGCGGGAAGCCCCACGTGAACGAGCAGCCGAAGATCCACACCTCGGGCTGCCCGACGTGCGCCGCGGGGTCGGGGCTCGTCGTGCGGTAGCCGTCCTCGTCGATGTCCATGGTGAACGTGTACGGCGCGGAGGCCTCGGGCACGTCGATGGACACCTCGAAGTGGCCGGGCACGGGGCGCTCCCCGTAGACCGGGTCCTTGCGCGTGAGCGGCACGTCCGGCGAGACGGTGATCGTCTGGTGGATCATGCGCGCGAGGAAGGTGCGTGCGTAGACCTCGCGGCCGACGCCGACGAGCAGCGCGCCGACGGCCGTCCAGAGCGCGAGCAGCGCCCACGTGCCGGCGCGGCTGCGCGTCACCGCTCGACCTCGCCCGTGTAGCCGAGCGCCTCGAGCTGCCGGAGCGCGTCGTCGTCGAGCGGCCGGTCGAGGTCGGCCTCGTCGGCGGCGGGGTCGGCGGGCAGGCCGAGCGCCGTGCGGGCCGCGCGGACGTCGGCGTCCCAGCGCGCGAGCCGGTCCCGGAGCGCGGCGAGGGCGGGCGGCGGCGCGCCTCCCGCGAGGAGGTCGCGCTGCTCCTCCGGGTCGGCGGCGAGGTCGAACAGCCGCGGTCCGTCGCGCGTGGGCACGAGCTTCCAGCGCTCCGTGACGACGCCCAGGCTCCCGCGCCCCGTGTCGAGCAGCACGGCGTCGCGCGCGGACGCGCCCGGCGTCGCGGCGAGCGCGCCGGCGAACGACACGCCCTGCCCCGGCACGTCCGGCAGCCCCGCGAACGCGCGCACGGTGGGGGCGACGTCGGCGAGCGTCACGAGGTCCTGGCGCACGCCCGACGGCGCGCCGCCCGGGAGCCGCACGAGGAACGGGACGCGCAGGCTCTCGTCGTAGCTCTGGTCGTGGAGCGCGCGGCCGTGCTCGTAGAACTCCTCGCCGTGGTCCGCCGTGACGACCGTCAGCGAGCGGTCGAGCACGCCGCTCTCGCGCAGGCCGCCGAAGAGCCGGTCGAGCCGTGCGTCGAGGCTCGCGACGCCGGCGTCGTAGAGCGACGCGAGCCACCGGCGCTCGTCGCCCTCGAGCCGCTCGCCGCGGCGGTTCATCTCGAGCAGCAGGCTCGACGCGCAGCCGCGCTCCGGGAGGCAGCCGGTGAACTCGCCCTCGTACCAGCCGGCGTGCGCCGCGAGGTGGTCCGGCTCGGCCTCGTAGGGCAGCACGGACTCGTCGGAGTGCGCGTCGTAGACGTGCACGAAGAGGAAGAGCGGGCGGTCGCCGACGTCCTCCGCGAGCAGCCGGACGACGGCGTCCTTGGCCGAGGCGTCGCCCTCGACGCGCCGGTACACGTCGAAGCCGCGCGCGAAGCCGTAGCGCGGCTCGAGCCAGACGACGGTGTCGACGACGGCCGCGGTGACCCAGCCCGCCTCGCGGAAGGACGCGGCGAGCGTCGTCACGCCGTCGGGCAGGCCGCGGTCGGGCTCGAGGCCGTGCACCGACGGCGTGAGCCCGGTGAGCAGCGTCATGTGCGCGGTGAGCGTGAAGGGCTCCGGCGACCAGGCGCGCGGGAAGCGCAGCGACTCGGCGGCGAGCGCGTCGAGCGCCGGCGTGAGGCCGCGCTCCGAGCCGAATGCGCCGAGCCGGTCGGGGCGCAGCGTGTCGAGCGAGACGAGGACGACGCCGGGGCCCTCCGGGCGCTCGGGCCCCGACTCGAGGAGCGCGCCGGCGACGCCCGCGAGGCCGGCGGCGCCTAAGCCCCCGGCGAGCGCGAGCACCCGCGCGAGGCGGCCGACGGCGCCGGCGACCGACAGGGCGTACGCTCCCGCGAGCACGAGCGCCACGGCGGCCGCGGCGCCGTGGGCCGCGAGCGCGCGCCCGCTCCCGAAGCCGGGGGCGTGGAACGGCGAGGCGGGGAGCCTCCCGCCGAGGAAGAGCAGGCCGCCCGCGATTGCGAGACCGGCCGCCGCGAGGCGCCCGCCCCGGCCGCTCCGGGCCAGGGCCGCGAGGAGCAGCCCGGCGGGGACCGCGAGGGCCGCGCCCCGCCCGAGGTCGAGCAGCAGGGACCGGGCGCCCACGTCCCGCAGGCCGTCGGCGAGCAGGTAGCCGTCCCGCAGGGCGAAGAGCAGCGCCCGGGCGCCCGCCGCCGCGAGGCCCGCGCAGGCCCCCGTGAGCCACGGGCGATCGACCGGTCCCGGGGCGTCGGCGAGGGCGGGGGGGACGCTCATGGCCGGCCGAGGATACCCTTGGCGGCCCCTCCCCGCGCCCGGATCCCGCCCCCGGGGCCCGTCCCGCCGCGCCCGGCCGCAAGCCGGCCCCCCCGACCGGCCGAAGAAGAGAGGCCCCATGCCCGAGCCCAGCCCCCCCGAAGATCGCGCGCCCGGCCGGGCCGACCGCCACGGCGTGACCCTCGTCCTGGGCGGGGGCGGCTTCAAGGGCATGGCGCACGTCGGCGTGATGCTCGCCCTCGAGGAGGAGGGCATCCCCGTCCGCAGCATCATCGGGACGAGCGCCGGCGCGCTCATGGGCTCGGCCTACGCGCACCTCATGAGTGCCGAGGCCCTGCGCGAGCTCGTGACCGGCTTCGTGACGTCCGACGAGTTCCAGCGCAAGGGCTTCGTGGGCTTCAAGGGGCGCTCGCGCGGCACGAACGGCGTGGGCGGTCTCATGTCGCGCGTGCTGTCCGGCATCAAGCGGCAGGTCGCGCTCGAGCGGATGTTCCGGCGCAGCAGCGCGTTCGGCGGGGCGGCCCTGCGCTACGTCGTGCGCGGCCTCGTGCCCAACGTGCACATCGAGGAGCTCGGCCTGCCCATGGCCATCGCGGCGCTCGACATCGAGCGCGGCGAGGTGGCGCTCCTCACCGAGGGCCCGCTGCCGTCCGCCGTGTGCGCGAGCAGCTCGGTGCCCGGCTTCTTCCCGCCGGTGGAGCGCGAGGGGCGCACCCTCGTGGACGCGGGCATCGTCGACAACCTCCCGACACGGCTCGCCCGCAGCCTGGGCGCCATGCGGCTCGTGGCCGTGGACCTCTCGTCGGGGCTCGCGGACCTCGCGCCGGGCGAGGTGGGCATGAGCCTGCTGCTCCGCGCCCAGGAGATCAGCACGCGGATCGCGAACCGCGCGCGGGGCGACTTCGCCGACGTCGTGCTCAAGCCCGACCTGCGCGGTCGGAGCTGGCTCGACCCGAGCGAGCCCGCGGAGGTCATCGCCGCGGGCTACGCGGCGGCGCGGGAGGGGATGGCCGACATCCACGCCCTGCTGGACATGGCGCCCGCCTGAGGGGCCCGGCGGCCGCTCCCGGCGACCCGTGACCGGGCGCATCGCCCGCGGAGCCCTCCCCTGAAACGGGAAGAGGCCCCCCCGGCCTCGCGGCCGAGGGGGCCTCCAGAGCTTCGCCCGGACCGGGGTCCGGACTCAGCAGGTCACGCCATCAGTCGATGACGGTGACCGAGGTGCCCGTGCCCATGCGGCGGAGGCTCGGGTCGAACTCGAAGTCGGACAGATCGGACTTGACGCCGATCGAACCGCCCTCGATGGCCACCGGCAGGCCGATGGCGCAGACCGGCGACAGACCGCCGATCGGCAGCTGGTTCGTCGCGGCCCACTTGCCCAGGATGCCGAACGAGCCGGCGGCGAAGCCGAGCGGATCGGTGTCGGGCTGAGCGACGGCCGTGTGGAACATGAGCGTGAACTGACCGAGCGAGACGGCCTGCGGCCAGCCCGGACCCGGGTTGTACACGGCGCTGATCGACACCGGGAGACGCGTGCCGGGCGGGCCGACGAGCGCATCCTGGGCCGGAGCGACGAGATCAGGGTTCACGCCGAGGACACCGCCCCAGTCGACCTGGTGCCAGATGGTACGCAGACCCGGGGTGAAGGGGTCGTTGTCCCAGACCATGTAGCCGTAGGTGGGGATGCCACCGAGCGGGCTGCCGGCCGGGTTCTGCGTGCCCTGACCCGTGATCGGGTTGAGCGTGCCGCCGAGACCGGAGAGGGACACACCACCGTGACGACCCGCGTCCCAGCCACCGTTCGGGTTGAACGTGGGCGTGGTGCCGGTCGGCGCGTAGTACGGACCCGCGCCGTTGGCGCCGGCCGGGTTCAGCGTGGTGTTGGTCACCGGATCGAACGAGGTGCTGTGCCACTCGTACTCGAACGACGCGAAGAAGGCCTGCAGCGCCGTCTGGCCGCCGGCGAGACCGACGGTGTTGGACGAGTAGCTGTTCAGCTCATCGTTCGACATGGCCCAGTACTGGTTGTTGTTGACCGAGTTGGTCTGCCAGTGCCACCAGCCGTCGACGCGGTCGAAGCTGACGAGGGCGGAGGGGAGCCAGGTGAACTCGACGTTCCAGCAGAAGCCCGTCGACGCGATGGCCAGGTTGGCGCTGGCGGCCGCGATGATCGTGGCGGAACCGGTGGAGGTCGTGAGGCCGTTGTTCGGGATCAGGATGGCCGTGGAGCTCGGCAGACCGACGCCCGACGGGAGACCCGTCAGGAGGAAGTTGGCCGAGGCACCGGGCGAGAGACCGTAGGGCAGCGCGCCACCCGTGGTCGTGCCCGACGGGATGCCGAGGACACAGTTCGGACGGGTGAAGATGTCCTGGCGGTTCTGGTTCCGGCCGTCGAACTCGATGAAGACGATGGCGGGGAAGTTCAGCGCGATGGCCGGGGGAGCACCGAGGACACACTCGGAGGTGAAGAACGACACCTGGCGGTAACCGAACTGGCCGAAGCCGGTGATGTGGTTGCCCTTCAGGTCGTTGCCGTCGATCCAGGAACCGATGCCGTCAGCGCCGGGGACCTGACCGGAGCCGCCACCGATACCCAGGTAGAGGGCGTCGAGACCGTTGGAAAGGACGTGCCAGTTGGTCGCGTTCTGCGCCGAAGCCGCGGTCGAGAGACCGAGGCCCATGGCACCGAGCGCCAAGCCGCGCACGAAGTGCTTAGCAAACGTCATTACGAGATACCTCGTGGGAGGGGAACACTTGGAAGTACATCTTGGGGTGGTGCACTGCTGGTGGTCGAACTCCCGCCGACCACGCCGGGAGCCGGGTGCTCGGGGAGCGGGGGCTCACGAAGCGGGCGGGGGGAGTCGGCCGGGGACGAATCGTTCGGTGGACCTGATCACGCTGGGGTGGAGGCGTCGGGGAGTGTCTCTTCGGTGTCGATCAGGTGCCCGGCCGCAGGGATCGGGGCAAGGGGGCCGGGAACTGAAGAGGAGGCTACAGCCACTTCCGGAGACTGTCAACGAGCCTCCTCCATGTGTTTGATCACTTTTCCTCATCTTCACGGGAGCCGCCCGGTCTTGACACGATCCTGATCCGGCGCGCCGCGGGGGGGCACGCCGGGGGGACCCGCGGGACGGCGCCGACGAGCGCCGGGAGGCCTCCCCGAGCTTGACCCGCGCCGCGAATCCTGCCACCATCGCGCGCCTTTTTTCGCGGATCCCGCGGTTCTCCGACCGGCCGACCCCATGGCCCCATCCTTGCATGTCGTCGTCCTCGCCGCCGGCGAGGGCAAGCGCCTCAAGGGCCGTCACCCCAAGGTGCTGACCCCGCTCTGGGGCCGGCCCGCGGTGGCCTGGCCCGTCGACGCGGCCCGTGCGCTCCTGCCGGAGCGGGTCGTCGTCGTGGGCGGCGAGCACAGCGCGGCGCTGGCCGCCGCGCTCGAGAGCCGCGCCGTCGCGCTGGCCCGCCAGGACGAGCCGCTCGGGACGGGGCACGCGGTGCTGGCCGCCCGCTCGGCCCTCGCGGACGCCGAGGGCGAGCTCCTCGTGCTCAACGGGGACTGCCCGCTCGTGACCCCCGCGCTCCTCGAGCGCCTCGTGGCGACGCACCGCGCGCACCCGGGCCCGCTGACCTTCCTCTCCATGGAGCTCGACGACCCCACGGGCTACGGCCGCGTGATCCGGGACGACGCCGGGCGGGTCACGGCCATCGTGGAGGAGAAGGAGGCGACCCCCGAGCAGCGGGCGGTGCGCGAGGTCAACGCGGGGGTGTGGGTCCTCGACCTGCCGTCCGCCTGGGACGACCTCTCGCGGATCGGCAGCGACAACCGCGCGGGCGAGGTCTACCTCACGGACCTCGTCGCGATGCGCGTCGCCGCCGGGGACCCCGTCGATGCCTGCCTCTGGCCCGAGCCCGAGGACGTGCTCGGCTTCAACGACCAGCGCCAGCTCGCGGAGGTGCGCGACGTGCTGCGGCGCCGGATCCTCGACGGGCACCTGCGGAACGCGGTCGAGATCGTCGACCCGGCGACGACCTACATCGACGCCGACGTGACCATCGCGCCCGGCGCGCGGATCCTCCCCTGCACGATGATCGAGGGGACGGTGAGCATCGCGACCGGCTGCGACGTCGGGCCCTTCACGCACCTGCGCGACGGCACGGTGCTCGAGGAGGGCGCGAAGGTCGGCAACTTCACCGAGACCAAGAAGTCGGTGCTCGGCCCGGGCGTCAAGGCGGGCCACCTCACCTACCTCGGCGACGCGCGCATCGGCGCGGGCACGAACATCGGCGCCGGCACGATCACCGCGAACTACGACGGCACGCACAAGCACCCGACGCGCATCGGCAGGAACGCCTTCATCGGCAGCGGCACGGTCATCGTGGCGCCCGCGGAGGTGGGGGATGGCGCGCTGACCGGGGCGGGTGCGATCGTGACGCGCGACACGACCGTCGGTCCGGGCGAGGTCTGGGTCGGCCTGCCCGCCCGCAAGCACCGTGACGCGCCCACCGATGCGCCCACCGATGCTCCAACCGGGGAGCCCTCCGCATGATGACGCTCTACAACGGGCTCGCGCTCCTCGCGGGCAGCGCGCACCCC
>JAUIEF010000209.1 GCA_030428785.1 bacterium | reverse complement strand
AGGGCCTGCGCCTCGAGCCGGACGAGCCCGTGCTGCTCTGGTCGCTCGGCCTCGCGCACCTCGCGGAGGGCGACCTCGCGGGCGCCGTCGACGTGCTCGGGCGGGCCGCCGCCGCCGGGGCGACCGGCGCGCACGCGGGCCTCGGCACGGCGCACGCACGGCGCGGCGACGACGAGGCGGCGCTCGACCACTTCGACGAGGCGGTGCGCGCCGCGGCCGGCGAGCCGGACTCGCCGCACGCGCGCTACGCCGCCGAGCAGGCCGCCGCGCTCCGCGACAACCTCGCCAAACGCCAGTGGGTCGACCGCTTCGGACGCTCGTCGCTCCAGCGCGGCTGGACCGAGCACCAGTGGGACGGCAGCCCGCGCGTCACGCTCCGCGACGACGCCGTGCGGGTCGTGGGGCGCGTCGAGCGTCCGCGCGAGGACGAGCTCCCCGGCATCGCGCGCGTCGTCGACGGGCGCGGGTTCGTGTCCGTCGAGGCGGCGCTCTCCGCGGCGGGCGAGGGCGACGGGCGCTTCGGCCTCGCGCTCACGTACCGGCAGGTGAAGGGGCAGCGCGGCCGGCTGCCGAAGGCGCGGCTCGAGCTCGCCGTCGACGCCGAGGGTCAGGTGCGGCTCACGGCGCTCGACAACTTCGAGACGCTGCTGCGCGACGCCTGGCCCGTGCCCGGCGCCGTCGTGCCGCGCGGCGAGCGCGTGCGGCTGGGCGTCGAGCGCGTCGACGCCGCGTCGGGGACGTTCCGCTTCCGCGTGGACGGCCGGCCGGTGGGTGAGCCCGTCGAGCTCAAGTCGCTGCGCGGCTTCCGCAACCTGCTCGACCTCGAGGTGTGGGGCGACGCGCCGCCGGGCCGCTCGGTGGACGTCGCGATCGACGAGGTGCGGATCGTGCGCTTCCCATGACGAGGCACCCCACGAGCGCCGCGGCGGGACGCCCGGGGAGCGCGGTGCCCGGCGGCGCCTCCGCGGCGGGCTTCTCGCTCGTCGAGATCCTCGTCGTCATCACGCTCGTCGGACTGCTCATGGGCTTCGTCGTGCTCGCGGTGGGGCGGCACGCGGAGGCCGGGCGCGAGGCCGACTGCCGCGCGCGGCTCGAGGCGCTCAACCTCATGGCCGAGAGCTACGCGGACCGGACGGGCGGCTACCCGCCGTGCCGCCTCGACGACCTGGGCGTCGAGGGCGGGCGCGCGCCGAACGAGGGCATCGAGGCGTTCACCGCCGCGCTCCGGCGGCGCGACTACGGCGGCAAGCGCCCCGACGAGCGCTGGTACGGCAACGGCGACGGCGACCGCGCGGACGGGCTCGCGGCGGTCGACGGCTCGGACGCGCTGCTCGAGCTCGTCGACCCGTGGGACAACCCGTTCGTGTACGTGACGCACGAGCGCTACGAGCAGCCGGGCGTCGTCGAGCTCTCGTCGGGCGGCGGCCGCGAGGTCGTCGACGCGCGCGTCGAGCGCAACCCGCTCACCGGGGCGTGGCACCGCTTCGACAGCTTCCAGCTGCGGTCGGCCGGCGCCGACGGCCTGCTCGGCACGGAGGACGACCTCGCGAACTTCGAGCTCCCGGAGCCCGGCGCGGCGCCGCCGCGCGCGCCGTCGGGCGACGGGGACGGCGGGCGCTAGGCGATGGCGGTCCGGACGGCGACGCCCCGCGATCCCCGGACGGCGGGCATCACGCTGCTCGAGCTGCTCGTCGTGCTCGTCATCGTGTCGGCGCTCTTCGGGCTGGGCGTCGGCGCGTTCCGCAGCTTCGCGCGGCCGGAGGAGACGGCCCGCGCGGTCGTGAAGGACGTGCTGCGCACCGCGCGGCTCCACGCGCGGTCGGCGGGCGTGCCCGCGAGCGTCGTCGTCGATCCGGCGCGCTCCGAGCTGCGCACGGTCACGGTGCGGCCCGTCGGCAACTGGCACTTCGAGGACGAGACCGGCGCGGGCTGGCCCGTGGATGCGTGGTCGGCGGAGGGGCGGCTCGTCGCGGACGGGGTCGTGGGCTCGGCGCTCGCGCTGCGGCCGCCCGCCGTGCTCGAGATCGGCGGCCTGCCGGCGGCGAGCGTCTCGCCGGACGGGTTCGGCGTCGACCTCGCCCTGCGCCCGCAGGCCGGGCGGCGGCCCATGACGCTCCTCGAGCGACGCGGGTCGTGGGCCCTGGAGCTCGACGCCGAGGGCCGGCTGCGCGTGCGGCTCCGGCTGCGCGCGGAGGGCGCGGGCGCCGGCGCGCGGAGGCCCGGGGACGACGCTGCCGGGAACGGACCGCGCGCCGCGGACGCCGACGGGAGCGCGACGACGCGCGCCGGGCCCGCCGCCGACGACGCGGTCCCGAGCGTCGAGTCCGTGCACGTCGTGCCGGCCGCCGCGCCGCCGACCGGGCGCTGGACGCGGCTCGCCGTGCTCTTCGACGGGCACGCGCTGCGCGTCGCCGTGGACGGCGCGCGCGTGCAGGCGGACGTGCTCTTCGAGGGCGGCCGGCGGCTCGCCGGCGACCCCGCGACGCCCGTGACCGCGGGCGCGGGGTCCACGGCCTACCACGGCGACCTCGACGAGCTGCGGCTCGCGACCGTCGTGTCGGACGCGCCGCGCGTGCTGCCCGAGGAGGTGCGCCTCGAGGGGCGCGCGACGACGGTGCGCGTCGACGCCTCGGGACACCTCGACCCCGCGTGGCACCGCGCGCCGGTCGGCATCGCGTTCACGCACGGCGAGCCGCCGCGGCGCACCGTCGTGGAGTACGGCCTGCTCGGTGCCGTCCGCTCGTGGGAGGAGGACGCGAGCGCGCGGTCGGCCGGCGGCTCGGCATCGGACGATGGCCCGCGTGGCGTCGCGACGCCGGAGACGAGGCGATGACCCGCGAGCCGCCGCGTCACGCCGAGTCGGGCCTCGCGCTCGTCATGGTCGTGCTCGTGCTCGTCGCGCTCACGCTCGTCGTGACGCCCTTCGCGCTCTCCATGCGCCACCTCGAGTCGGGCGCGCTCCTCGAGCGGCGCCGCGCGGAGGCCGCGCTGGACGTCGACGCCGCGCTCACCGCCGCGCGCCGGCACCTCGCCGACGAGCACCCGGCGCGCGACGTCCTCACCCCGCACGTCGACGACGCCGGGGCCTGGTCTCCCGCGGCGCTCGCGGAGCGCTTCCCGGACCTGCTCCCGCGCGACCCCCGCGGCGCCATCCGCTCCGTGCGCGTCGAGGACGAGCGCGGCAAGGTGCACCTCGGCACCGCGGGGCCGTGGCTGCTCGGGAACCTGCTCGGCGGGCGCGCCGTGCTCACCGAGGCGCTCGACGAGGTGTCCGGGGTGCTCACGGCCGACGACCTCCGCGGCTTCCCCGAGCCGGGCTTCGCCTGGATCGACGGCGAGCAGGTCGGCTACCTGCTGCGCACCGACACGACGCTCGACGCGCTCCGGCGCGGCGCGGGCTCGGCGAACCTGCCGGCGGGCGGCGGACGCGCGCACGCCGCGGGCGCCGAGGTGCTCGACGCGCGCGTCCTGCTCCTCGTGCAGCACGGCTGGCACGCGCGCGCCGGCGCGTTCACCGCCTTCCCGCGCGTCGACGCGCTGCGCGACATCGCGCGCTGGTCGGAGCTCGCGTACGACGCCGCGCTCCTCGCGCGCGTCCGGCCGCACCTCACCGTGCACGGCGGCCCCGTGCGCTGGGAGGACGCGCGCCGCGTCGAGGGCGTCGAGGCCGGCGCGGGCGGACGCACGGAGCTCGTCGTGCGCGACGCGAGGCGGTTCGGGCCCGGGACGACCGTGCGCCTCGACTCCGAGGACGGCGTGACGGGCTGGAACATGGTCGTGTCCGCCGTCGACTGGGGCGACGCGTGGCGGGTCGGGCTGCTCGAGCCGGTGGACGCGGCGCACCGCGCGGCGGACACGGTCGTGCGCCGGCTGCACCGCTGGCCCGTGAACCTCGCGAGCGCGTCGCGCGAGGTGCTCGTCGCGCTCTTCGCGGGCGTGGGCCGCGCCGAGGTCGCCGACGTCGTGACCGCGGAGGAGGCCGCCGCGATCGCCGTGCTCCTCGTGCAGGAAGGCGTCGCGCCGGACGACCCGCTGCTGCGCACGGCCGCCGCGCCCGGGCTCGCGCGCGGCGCGTTCGACGAGGCGGACCTCGAGGCGGCGACCGCCGCGCTGCTCGAGGACGGCTACCGGCCGGGCCGGGCGACGGCGCTCGAGCTCACCCGGCGGCTGCTCGGCCTCACCTCGCGCGTATCGCCGCGGCGCGTCTCGCAGCGGACCGCGGAGGCGCTCGCCGACCGCGTGCTCGAGGCGCGCCCGGCGTCGCTCGAGGACCTCGCCGCGCTCCTCGCCCGCGCCGTCGCGGCGGGCGAGCTCGACGACGTGCAGCGCACCGCGCTCCTCCGCAACGCCGTGGACCCCGGCGACGCGCGCGTCTCCCGCGGTACCGCGCCGGCCACGTTCTCGAGCGGCGACGTGTACACTCTGCACGCCGCGGCGAGCAGCAACCTCCCGAACGGTCGCGAGCGGGGGCGGGCGTTCTCGCGCGAGGTCGTCTCCGTCGCGCCGCCCGGCGAGAGCGCGCGGCTCGTCGACAGCCAGGCCGACTTCGACGAGGCCCTCGCGCCCGGGAGCGGCTGGGCGACGCGCCCCGCGCTCCTCGCGGCGGGGGAGGTCGCCGGGACGCCGCCCCCCGGCGCGCTCGCGGCGGCGCTCGACGCCCGCGAGGTCCCGGACCGCGCGGGCGCGCTCGTCGCCGGGCTGCCCGGCCCCTCCGTCGAGGGCGGCCCCTCCTTCGCGGCGCTCGCGACGGTGCGCGACCCGCTGCCGCGCACGCTCCACTTCGACGAGGGCGCGCCCGGGCTCACGGGCGGCTCGCCGGACGGGCTCTCCCTCGAGGACCGCCCGCTGCGCCTCCCGCTGCGCGAGCTCGACCCCGCCCTGCTCGGCGCGGAGAGCGGGCTGCTCCAGCCGTTCCTCGTGGAGTTCTGGTTCGAGGTCGACGACCCCGACGCCGAGGTCATGCTCTTCGACACGGGCGCGGACGTGCTCGAGAACCGCGTGTGGATCCTGCTGCGCGGCGGCGAGCTGAGCCTGCGCGTGAGCGACGGGAGCATCGCCGACTTCGACGCGCGCATGGAGGCGGGGCGGCCGCCGCCGGCCGGCGAGATCCGCTACGCCTTCGACGACGGCCTCGAGCTGCGCGCGGGCGTGCCGTACCACGTCTCGGCGCGCGTCGGCGGCGCGGCGGACCGCGCGCTCGCGCTCTTCGTCGACGGCGTGCCGCGCGGGCGACGCGTCTTCACGACGCACCTCCTCGAGGACACGGACGCGGTCGGCGTGCTCGACCCGACGGACCCGACGACGTCCCGCTCGCACCGGCTCGTCGTCGCGTCGACGGAGGGCTTCCCCGCGCGCGGCGTGCTGCGCGTCGGCTGGGAGCTCGTCGAGTACGTCGACAAGACCGACGGCGCGTTCCTGCTGCAGGCGGACGGCTCGCGCGACCCCTTCGGCGGGCGCGCGCGCCGCGCGACGGCGGGCGCCGAGCACGAGGCGGGCGAGACGGTGCAGCTGATGGGCTACACGCGCCCGCTCGGCGGCGACGTCGCGCCCACGGGCGGCGGCAACCTCGCGCACCCGCTCGCCGCCTGGGCCGTGGGCGAGCTCGACCCCGCGCGGCTCGACGACCCGATCCTCGCGCAGATCCCCGTGACCGACACGGGCGGCTTCCCGCTCGAGCCCGTCGAGATCACGCTCGGCACCGGCCTGCTCTGGGACGCGACGAGCATCCCCGTGCGCGCGCCGGGCGGCGGCTCGCTCGAGGACGTGTTCCAGGCGGCCGGCGGGCACGCGATCCTCTTCTGCGACTACGGCGACAGCGAGCTCGTCGGGCAGCCGTACCCGGTGGACGGCACGGGCGGCACGCCGCAGCTCCCGTCCCGCTCGTACGACGACGGCAACTTCGGCAACGGCGCGTGGATCGGCGGCGCCGAGGTCATCGAGTACGCCGCCTTCGACGGCGCGACGCTCACGGGCTGCGAGCGCGCGCGCGAGGGCATCGCCGAGGGCACGTCCGAGGCGTGGGCGAGCCCGCTGAAGAACGAGACGAGCCCCACCTGGGTGACGGGCGTCGACCAGCGCTGGGACGACGACCGCACCTACATCACGACCTTCGATCCGGCGCTGCGCGGCGTGCTGCCGAACCTCCCCGAGGAGGCGCGCGTGCTCGTCGTGCCCATCTCGATCGACCCCGCGGACGGCGGGCTCAACGAGGCGTACAACCCGTTCCCGCAGGAGCGGCAGGCGGACGCGTCGCCGCTCGTGCAGGTCGGGCTCGACTTCCCGGACGCGGGCGGCGGCACGGAGTGGATCCGCTGGACGACGCCCACGGACGACTTCCTCGTGCGCGACGACAAGCAGGCCGTCGAGGAGATGTTCGACGGGCTGCGGGGCACGGACACCTGGGTCATGGAGACGCCGATCGACGACGACCTCGTCGAGGGGCTCAACGAGCGGCTCGCGTTCCGCGCGCAGGGGTTCACGGAGACGTCCGACCACGACCCGGGCGAGCCGCTGCTGCCGGTGCACGTGTTCGGCGGCGCGTGGAGCGTCACGGCCTTCGACCCCGTCCTCGGCGCGCCCGGGCGGCACGACGTCGCGACGCTCGTCGGTGACGACGGCGAGCGCGAGGTGCACACCGTGAACCACGCCGTGACGGACGACCCGGAGTGGGGGCCGTCGCGCGCGCTCGTCGCCTTCCGCGAGCCGGTGGTCGGCGCCTACGCGCGCACGCCCGACACGACGGACGACGACAGCAGCCGAGCCGACGTCGTGCGCGACCGCGACCTCGACGCCGCTCTGCGCCCGGGCGGCCCCGCGGCGCGGCTCGTCGAGGAGCTGGGCATCCGCTCGCGTCGCGACCTCGAGGACCGGCTGCGCCCGCTCAACGTCGACAGCCGTCGGATCACGCGGCTCGTCAAGGCGCCGTCGGGCGAGCTGCCGGACGCGCTCCTCGAGGAGGCGCACCTCGGGCGCCACCACGACGGCCGGCCCGCGGGGCGCGGCGCGCGCGTCGACGAGCTGCGCGTCGTCGCGCTCGCGCGCACGGGGCCGCTTGTGACGCCCGTCGCGTCGCTGCGGCTCGAGCGCGACCTCGAGGCCGCGGAGGAGGAGCTGCTCGTCCTGTCGGTCGAGGACGTCCTGCTGCCGCACGCGGCGCTCCACGCGCGGACGCTCGGCGCGGACCGCGTCGAGCTGCTCGGCGAGCTGCCGGGCACGGGCGGGCTGCTGCTCGTCGACGAGGAGGTCGTCGGGTACGCCGGCCTCGACGCGCTCGACACGGGCGCCGTGTTCCTCACGGGGCGGGGGCTGTTCGGCACGCGGCGCGCGCGGCACGTCCAGGGCGCGCCCGTCGTGCCGCTCGTCGGCTGGCCCGCGTCGCCGCTCGCGTCGGCGCTCTCGCCGGACGACGCCGTCGTCCCCGTGGCGGACCCCGCGCGCTTCCCCGAGCGCGGCCTCCTGTGGCTGGGCGACGAGCTCGTCGCGTGGGACGGGACCTCGGACGACGGGCTGCTCCTGCCGACGCCGCTCGGTCGCGACGGGCCCGGGCTGCTGCGCGGACGCTTCGGCACGACGCCGTCGGCGCACGCCGCCGGGACGATCGCGCGCTGGATGCCGGCGCGCGTCGAGGACCGCGGGCTGCTCGGCGACGACGTCCCCGAGGCGCGGGCGCTGCACCTCCCCGTGCACGCGCCCGGCGCGTTCTTCACGGACGTCGCCGTGCGCGCGCGGCTGCCGGACGACCGCGTCGAGCTCGTCGGGCGCATCGCGCTCGACGGCTACGCCGGCCGTCACGACGACCCGGACGCGTCGCCCGACCTCGTCGCGCTGCCCTCGCCGCCGCCGGGCGGCGGGACGACGGAGGTCGCCGTGGGCCGGCAGGCGGACCTCCTCGAGCTGTGGCTCGTGCCGCGCTGGCTGCCCGGCGCGTTCGACCCGCGCGGCTTCGCGGGGCAGGGCTGGAAGCTCGGCCCGCGCGTCGACACCGTCGTCGTCGAGCACGTGCAGCCGACGCGCGTCCTCGAGCACGAGGAGTGGCGATGAGACGCGAGGCCGGCTTCACGCTCGTCGAGGTGCTCGCCGCGACGGCGCTCTTCGCGGCGCTGGGGCTCATGCTCTTCCAGCTCGTGGACGGCGCGATCGACGTGCAGTCGCGGGGCGAGCGGCTCGCGGAGCTCGAGGAGCGGGCGGGCGCGGCGCTCGACCTGATCGTCGAGGACCTGCGGCACGCGTGGTGCGGGGCCGGCGGTCCGACGGAACAGGACGCGCGCTTCCTCTGCACGCCGCGCACGACGGAGGCGACGCCCGGCGGGGGGGCGCAGCAGGTCGCGCTGCTCCGGTTCACGCGGCTGCTCCACGAGGAGCGCGGGCTGCTCTGGCTGCGCGAGGCGGGGTCGACGCCCGCCGCGCAGGAGGTCGTGATGCTCACGCGCGACCAGGACCCGACGACGCTCCAGCCGACGAGCGGGCTCGCCGAGTCGCTCTACACGCTCGCTCGCCTCGGGGGCGACGCGTTGCCGACGCTCGTGCGGCGCGTGCGCGCGCCGGTGGGGGGCGCGGGCTCGCTGCTCGACGCAGACCTCGCCGCGCGCGAGGACCGGCTGCTCGAGGACGCGTTGCCGATCGCGGGGCGCGTGCTCCACCTGGGCGTCGACGCGTGGCCGCCGGGCGCGGCCGGCTGGGAGGACGCCCTGCCCGTGTGGGACTCGACGCGCGCGCTGCTGCCGGCCGCGGAGTTCCCGTTCGCGCGGCACGCGGACTCGCTGCTCGACGGACGCGACGACCTCTTCCCGGCGCTCGTGCGCGTGACGCTCGTGCTCGAGCCGCACGCCGCGGACGGCGACGGCGCGCCCGGGCGCCTCGCGGCCGACGTCACGCCGGAGGACACGCGGCTCGTGCTGCGCGCGCCGGACCTCGCCGGGGACGACCGCACGCCGGACGCGCTGTGGGTCGACGGCGAGGCGCACCGCTACGGTGTCCGTGCCGACTACCTGGTCGTCGACCGCCGCGGTCGCCCGTTCGTGGCGGAGGTCAAGTCGGGCGGCCTGGCCAGC
>JAUIEF010000012.1 GCA_030428785.1 bacterium | reverse complement strand
GGGTAGCCGGAGACGTCGACGCCGGGGCGCTTCTCGTCGATGGCCGCGGCCGCCATGGTCGTGCGCGGCCGGTCCGCGAGGGCCGTCGGCGTCTCGCCCGCGAAGAGGTCCGCCTCGGGATCGCGCAGGTGGACCCGCAGCACGGCCGACGTCTCGTCGGGTCCGAGCAGGCCGATCTCGCGCAGCTGGTCCACGAACGCGCTCTCCGAGAGCAGCAGGCCGCGCTCGTCGAAGGTGTACGTCTCGCCCGTCTCGCCGATGCGCCCGACCTCGAGGATCGCGGCGTACTCCTCCGACGGCTCGACGAGGAACGCGAGCATCGCGGCGGGCCGGCCGGCCGCGGCCGCGACGGGCGTGCACACCGCCATGACCGGCAGGCCGAGCGCGGGGATGAAGCGGCGGCGCTCGTTCGGGAGCTCCGGCGGCACGAGCACCGTCTCGCCCGCGAGCACGCGCTCGAGGAGCTCCCGGCCGCGCTCGGACACCGGCTCGCCGAGCCCCTCCTGCGACGGGTTGCCCGGGACGTGCCCGCCGAGCACGCGGCCGCCGGGGCTCACGAGCCCGAAGCCGTCGAAGCGACGGTGCGTGAGGTGCGCGTGCCGGTCCTCGAGGGCGCGCTCGCCGTCGGGCGTCTCGACGTCCTCCGGGTGGCGTACCGCGGCGGCGAGCGTCGTGATGAGCCGTTCGAGGTGCCCGGACGCGCGGAGCGCCTCGGCGTCGGCGCCGTCGTCGCCCGCCTCGGCGAGCGCGGCGGCCGCCTCGGCCACGTCGGGGCGCGCCGCCCACGACTGCGCGTCGCCCTGGACCGCGGCGGCCCACTGCCGGAGCGCCATGACGCTCGCGTCGTTCACCGTCTGGAGCTGGTGCGCGAGGAGCTCGTCGAGCGAGGCCTGGACGCGCGCGATGGTCCACGCCTCGAACGCGAGGAGCAACGCGAGCACGAGCGCGCCGACGCCGAGGCGCCCCTTGCGACGCCGCGCCGCCCCGACGAGCCGCGCGAGGCGGCCCGCGCCGCCCGACGTGGCGCCGGTCTCGCGGCGCAGCGACGACGGGACGTCGTCGGGCAGGGGGACGGTCCCCCGCGCCCCGTCGGCGTCCGCCTTGAGCACGGTCTTCTCGACGTGGTGCGCGAGCAGCGACTCGACCTCGTGACGCAGGTCGGCGTCGTCGCGGCACGCGTCGTCGAGGTACGCCTCGCGCGCCTCGCGATCGAGGTACCGCGCGCGGAGGAAGAGCTCCTTGACGAGCTGGTACCGCGCGTCGCTCATGTCGGCTCGCCGGCGTCCAGCTCGCGGCGCAGCCACGCGCGCACCATGGTCCAGTCGTTCTCGACGGTGCGCACGGAGACGCCGAGCACCTCCGCGACCTCGGGCACGGTGAGCCCGCCGAAGAAGCGCAGCTCGACGATGCGCGCCTGCCGGTCGTCGAGCGTCTTGAGCTTCTCGAGCGCCTCGTGGATCGCGAGCACGTCCTCCTCGCGGTCCGCCGAGATCGCGAGGTCCGACTCGAGCGTCACGCGCACGCGCTCGCCGCCGCGCTTCTGCGCCTTCTTCGCGCGGGCGTGGTCCACGAGGATGCGCCGCATGGCCTGCGCGGCGACCGCGATGAAGTGCGCGCGGCCCTGCCAGCGCACCCGCGTCTGGTCCACGAGCTTCAGGAACGCCTCGTGCACGATGGCCGTCGGCTGGAGCGTGTGGCCGATCCCCTCGCGACGCATGTAGGCGGCCGCGAGCCCCTTGAGCTCGTCGTAGACCAGCGGGAGGAGCTGGTCGACGGCGGTGGGGTCGCCGGACTCGACGTCGCGGACGAGCTGCGTGGCCTGTGCGTCGGGCATGCGGCGCGGATCCCCCGGCGGAAACGGGCCGCATGGTAGCCCACGGCGCCGCGCGGCCGGTCGGCGCGGTTTTTCGCTGCGGGTCCCGCGGGCCCCCGCCGCGTGGAGAGGTGGAGCGGGCGACGTGCCCGCAACGCCCCGACGGACGAGACACCCCGACGCACAGCCTGCCCGGCGCCTCCCCGCCCTCCTCGGTCTCCCCGACGCCCCGTCGCCCGCTCCCCTCTCTCCCGTCTGCCCTGGACCCCGCCGGAGCATCTCCCCCGCTCCTCCCCCTGCGACCTCCGGCGGGTGTCCTTCGGGGGGCCGTCGGTCCCACGGACCGGCGGCCCCCTCTTTCCCCGCCGCGGCGGGCGGGGCGTCGGTCAGTAGTCGTCGCCGACGAGGTCGATGAACACGAAGCCGGTCACGAGGTCGAGCAGCTCGAGCGGCTCGACGCCGATGTCGACGCCCACGAGCAGCGCCTGGAAGCCGGCGCCGAACTCGACCGGGCCGTACTGCACGCCGCCCTCGATGCTCGCCTCCGCGACGCTGATCTCGGCGCCGGTGAAGGTCTCGAGCCCGACGGGCCACGGGATGGCCGGCTCGAGGCGCGGGCCGTGGAGGCCGACCCAGACGGCCGCGTAGGTCCCGAGGTTCACGTCGATCGCGTCCGTCGCGCGCACGCCGACCTGGATGCCCGGGCCGAGCCGCACGCGGGCGCGCACGACGTCGAACACGTCGAAGATGCGGTTCGGGATGTAGAGCAGGACGTGGTGGAGGACGCCGTGGCCCTCGTCGGCCTCCTCGACCTCGTCGATCTCCTCGACGGGCGCCTCCTCGTCGTCGTCGAGGGCGAGGCGGTTCCAGCCGGACTCCGCGAAGACCGGGAGGCCGGCGTGTCCGGGCGCGGGGCCCGTCGCGCGACAGGCGACGGAGGCCGGCAGCAGGGCGGCCAGGACGAGCAGCAGCATGAGGCGCGACGACATCGCATGTCTCCTGTGGGGAAGGGCCGTCCGGCCGTGCCCGGCCTCGGACGCCGGGCCGGAGCGTACACCGTACCCGCCCCCGCGGGAATGCGCCGAGGTGCGCAGGATCGGGGCGTGCGCGACGGCGGACCCGATCCCGCCGCGGGCCGGGTATCATCGCCTCGCCTCATGGGTGCCGAAGCGGAGACAGGACCGACGCGCGACCTGCTGTGCCACGACTGCGACCTCGTGCACGCGCACGTGGAGCTCGAGCGCGGCGAGAAGGCGGTGTGCACCCGCTGCGGCAGCCTGCTCGCGCGCGGCGTCCACGAGGTGGCGGCGCGGACCTTCTCCTTCGCGCTCGCGAGCCTCGTGCTGCTGATCGTCGCCAACGTGTTCCCGTTCATGGAGTTCAAGATCGCGGGGCGCGTCCAGGTCGCGCGCATCACGACCGGCGTCACGCAGCTCTGGAAGGACGGCTACCCCGAGCTCTCATGCATGGTCGCGTTCACGAGCGTCGTCGCGCCGCTCGTCATGCTCGTGGGGCTGCTCATGGCCTCGGGGCCCATGCTCGTCGGGCACCGGCACCCGTGGATGCGCTCGGTCGGCAAGGTCATCGGGCGCCTCAAGGCCTGGAGCATGATGGAGGTCTTCCTGCTGGGCGTCATCGTGTCGGCCATCAAGCTCTCGCAGATGGCGGACATCGTGTTCGGCCCCGCGCTCTTCGCGTTCCTCGTGCTCATCGTCACGTCGACGGCGGCCGTCGCGGTCTACGACCCGCCCACGTTCTGGGACTACCTCGACGGGCGGGACGCGGCATGACGACCGGACGCGAGCTGGGCCTCGCCCGCTGCCACGACTGCGGCCTCACGGTCCGCATGCCGGACGCGCACGACCACGACGCGACGCTGCACTGCCCGCGCTGCGACTCCGAGGTGCACATGCGCAAGCAGCACTCGATCACGCGCACGTGGGCGCTGCTCGTCGCGGCCTACCTCATGTACATCCCGGCCAACGTGCTGCCCGTGTCGACGATCACGTACCTGGGCGCCGGCGAGCCGGACACGATCATGAGCGGCGTCATCCTGCTCTTCCAGCACGGCGACGCGCCCGTGGCGCTGCTGCTCTTCTTCGCGAGCATCGCGGTGCCGATGCTCAAGCTCGTCGTGATGAGCTGGTTGGCGTTCACCGTGCAGCGACGCTCGCGGTGGAAGCCGCGCGACCGCACGGTGATCTACCGGCTCGTCGAGGGCATCGGCCGCTGGTCGATGCTCGACATCTTCGTGATCGCCCTGCTCGTGGCGATGGTCCAGCTCCAGGCGCTGGCCACCATCCACGCGGGCCCGGGCGCGGTGGCGTTCTGCGCGGTCGTCGTGCTCACGATGTTCGCCGCCGAGTCCTTCGACCCCCGACTCATGTGGGACGTCCTCGAGGAGGAACGCCGATGACCCCCGACAAGAAGACCGCGCGCGACGCGCCCGCCGAGGCCGTCGTCCGCAAGCGCAAGGGCATCCAGACGGTGTGGATCATCCCCATCGTCGCCGCGCTCGTGGGCGGCTGGCTGTGGTTCAAGGCCATGCAGGAGAAGGGCCCCGAGATCTCGATCACGTGGGTGTCCGCCGACGGCCTCGAGGCGGGCAAGACGAAGGTCAAGTACAAGGACCTCGAGATCGGGCAGGTGCTCGACATCCGGCTCGACCCGAGCCTCGAGAACGTCATCGTCACGGCGGAGCTGCACCCGGGCAGCAAGCCGTACCTCGTCGAGAACACGCGCTTCTGGGTCGTGAAGCCGCGCATCGGCGCGGGCGGCGTGTCGGGCCTGAGCACGATCGTCTCCGGCGCGTACATCGCCGCGGACCTCAGCACGTCGGGCGCTCCCGTCGAGGAGTTCGCGGGGCTCGAGGAGCCGCCGACGCGCCCCGCCGACGCGCCGGGCCTGCGCATCAAGCTGCGCTCCGAGACGCTCGGCTCGATCAGCACGGGGACGCCCGTGAGCCACCGGCGGATCCCCATGGGCGACGTCGAGGGCTACCGCTTCCTCCGCGAGGAGGAGGCCATCGAGTTCGACGTGTTCATCCTGCCGGAGTACGCCGACCTCATCCGGCGCAACACGCGCTTCTGGAACGCGAGCGGCTTCGACGTGGAGCTCTCGGCCGAGGGCTTCCGCTTCGACGCGGACTCGCTCGAGTCGATCCTCGTGGGCGGCATCGCGTTCGGCAAGGCGCCCGCCGAGCCGCCCGGGCCGCGCGCGCGCGACGGCGAGGTCTTCACGCTGCTCGGGTCGCGCGGCGAGGCCGAGGAGATCAATTCCGAGCCGCGCCGCACGATCGCGTACTTCACGGAGTCGATCCGCGGCGTGACCATCGGCACGCCCGTCGAGTTCCAGGGCATCGAGATCGGCAAGGTGCTGAAGGTCGGCGTCGAGGCCGACTCGCAGACGCTCACCTTCCGCATGCCGATCATCATGGAGACGTACCCGCAGCGCATCACGACGGCCGGCGAGGACCCGAACGAGACGCACGGCGAGCGCATGGAGCGCATGGTCGCGGCGGGGCTGCGCGCGCAGCTCGGCCCGGCGAACCTGCTGACCGGCGCGCGCACCATCGTCGTGGACTTCCACCCGGAGACGGAGGCCGTCTTCCGCGGCGAGGACTCCGGCCTGCCCGAGATGCCGACCATCCCGTCCACGGGCGAGGCCATCAACGCGATGGTCGCGCAGCTCCCGGAGATCGTGGCCGACCTGCGCGCGACCGTGGACAGCGTGGCCACGCTCGCCACGTCGGACGAGACCGCCGACACGCTCGCCTCGCTGAAGTCCGCCACCGAGTCGCTCGACGAGGTGCTCGCGCGGCTCGCCGACGAGTCCGGCCCGCTGCTCGCGTCGCTCCAGGGCGCCGTCGACGACGTGGGCGCCCTCGCAGAGGACCTCGGCGCGGTCGTCGACGACGTGAAGGCGGAGTCGCCGGAGATCATGACGAAGCTCCGGGAGACCGCCGACGCGACGCTGGGCCTCGTGCAGGGCGGCGAGGCGAGCATGGACGCCGTCACCGCGGGGCTCCCCGCGGTGGAGCACGAACTCACGACCGCGCTCCGCGAGATCGCGTCGGGCATGCGCTCGCTCGCGACCCTCGCGGACTACCTCGAACGACACCCCGAGGCCCTGCTCAAGGGCAAGGGCGACCAGGGAGGCCTGTGATGACCCGTTCCCCGTCCGCGACCCCCGTGCGTGCGTCGGCGACCCGACGCCTCGCCGCGCTCGCGCTCGCCGTCGCGCTCGTGCCCGCCTGCGGAAGCACGCCGCCGAGCCGCTTCTACGTGCTCGCGCCGACGACCGAGCTGAACCCGGCCGCGGAGCCGGAGGTCCACCTCGGACTCGAGACCGTCGTGCTGCCGGACTCCGTCGACCGCCCCCAGATGGTGACGGTCGTCTCGGCGCACGAGCGCCGCGTGTCGGAGCTCGACCGCTGGGCGGAGCCGCTCACGGTGGGCGCCACGCGCGTGCTCGGCCAGTACCTCGAGGCGGAGTTCGGCGCGACGAGCGTCGTGCCGCTGCGGAACCGGTACGGGCCGGAGCTCGACGGCGTGGTCGCGGTCGAGGTGCTCACCTTCGACGCCCGCCCCTCGGGCGACAGCACGCTCGTCGCGCGCGTCGACGTGCAGATCGGCAACTGGCGTCAGTCGGGCCGCGTCGCGTCGACCTTCGACAACACCTTCGGCGACTCGGGCGCTCCGGCCGTCGCGCGCGGACTGAGCGCCCACATGGGCACCGTCGCGCACGTCGCCGCCGAGCTCGTCCGCGCGGGCCTCTCGGCCGACGCGGGAGGCTGACGGCCGCATCGTCCGCCGTGCGCGTCGTCGTGGGACGACGCGCTCCGGAAGCACACGAGGCGGACGCGGGGTCGCTCCCGCGTCCGCCTCGGTCGTTCCGGGCGAGCCGTCGCGCGGCGCGCTACGGCTGGAACTCGCCCTCGCGCTGACCCTTGTACTCGAACACGTTCGAGGACCCGACCGGCAGCGCCAGGCCCGAGTCGACGACGCCGAGCACGAAGTGGTCGTTGTCGTTGAGCTGGTAGTCCAGGAACGGGAACACGATGCTCGCGAAGCCGGGCAGGCCCAGCATGAACGCGTCGTGCTCGAAGAGGAACGAGCCCGGCTGCCAGGTGGGCAGGACGATGAGGTCCTCCTCGACCGCCGACATCCACATCCTGCCGTCCGCGTCGAAGTAGAGATCCGGGATCTCGCCCGCGTTGCGCACGAGCAGGTAGTCGACGCCGATGGTGCCGGGGTTGCCCGCCGAGACGTTGGCGCGCAGGCTCGTGAAGCCGCCGCCCGCCGGGTCCTGGATGCCGGTGTACCCGCCGTTCAGCGCGTCCATGCCGTTGAGCCGGCACTGCACGGTGTCACCCGACGTCGTGACGCGCATGTTGATGTTGCGCGCGTCGGGGTCGAGCGCCGCGAGCGTGAACCAGCCGCCGATCAGGACCGTGCCGGTGCCGTCGTGCACGTTGACGCGGACCTGGCCCGTCGCCGCGGAGCGCTGCAGGTACACCATGCACTGCGTGCCGCCGGGCGCCGAGAAGTCCACCTCCTCGTCGGCGGCGCGCATGACGAGCCCGATCCAGCCGCCGAGCGGGAGGCTCGCGCGACGGACGCGCAGCAGCAGCTCCTGGTCGGTGTAGGTCACGTCGGGCACGACGAGCCGCTCGTTGCCGGTGAGCGCGAGGTGCCGACCGGGCTGCCCGCCGGGGTTCGGCAGCGTGACCGGCGTGCCGCTCTTCGTCTGGAGCGGGCCGAGCGTGCCGTCCGCGAACACGGCGGTGATGGACGCCGGGTTGTTGTCCGGGTGCGCCGGCGGCGCGTCGCAGCGACCGAGCGGCGAGGCGGGGATGCTCGTGCTCAGCGGGTTGCCCGAGAGGAAGAAGTGCACGCGGTCGATGCGGAAGTTCTGCGAACGCCCGCTGATCTGGAAGGTGTGCAGGCCCTCGGTGAGGTCGTAGTGCGCCGGCTCCTTGAAGCCGTTCGAGAACTCGAAGCGCGAGATCCAGTTCCAGCCGTTCTGCCCGGAGTACGTCTTGACCCACGTGCTGCCGTCCATGCGGGTCCAGCAGTCGTTCTCCATCGTGGAGTCGGGGTCGTTGTGGTGGTTGTGGATCCTCATCTGGTAGTCACCGGGCGTGGTGACGTAGATCTGGTAGGTGAGGACGCCGAGCCCCGGGTTGTTGAACTGGTCGCCGCCGTTCCAGCGGTAGTAGCTGGAGCCGGCGAAGCCGGCGAACTGCGTCTCCTCGACCCAGTTGCCGGCGGGGGCCTCGTCCTCGACCTCGAAGACGATGAGGCCGTCGTCCTCGCAGTACTCGAGCTGCGCGGGGACGACGGGGGCGAGGACGAAGGTCCCGGCAAGGGCCAGCGCCGGGCCGACGGCGTGGCGGAGGAAGGAAGGACTCCGGGTGATCATGCGGATGGTCTCGTGCTGTGGTCGTGGTGTCGGGGGGCCTCGCGAAGCGTGTGAGAGTGCGGAGGCCGGCCCGCGCGGAGTTCCTCCGCGGGGCTCGGAGAAGGATACACCGTCCGCCCGATCGTGCCGCGAGCGGACGCGCGCCGCCCGCTCGTCCAGCCGACCGCCGTGTCCCGTGCAGCGCCGCGGGCGCTGTCAGGCGGCTCCGCGGGCGGCCGTCCAGCGGCGCGTCACCCCGACGCGGTCACGCGGGAGCCGGCCCCCCGAAGGAGCCGGCGCCGGCGTCCGCCCCCGACCGTCACGCCTCGCAGGCGTGTGCTCTCCGGCGGCCGGAGGCGTGCCCGGTGCCTTCCTCCCGCGGTCGCGCGCGCGGGGAGGAAAGGAGAGCCCGATGAGGACGGCCTGGACGAGGGGATCCCGGATCGCGGCGGTGCTGCTCGTGTGCGCGGCGTGCGGCGGCGGAGGAGGCGGCGGCGGCGAGCGCGGCGGCGGGGCGCCCGCGGAGGTCGACGGCCCCGACCCCGCGACGGACTTCTTCCTGACGGGCGCGGCCTTCGGTCGTCCGATCCTCGCGGTGGACGGCTCGCTCGTCGACGTCGTGAACCCCGCGTCGCTCCACGAGACGGACCCGCTCACCGGCGCGGTGCTCCCCGACTACCCGCGCCCGCTGCACGAGGGCGCGGCGCTCGACGCGCTCGCCTCGATCGACCTCGCGCAGGTCCTCGACCCGCTCACGCCGCAGCTCCCGCGCGTGCCGCGCAACGCGGCCCTCGTCCTCACGTTCTCGCGCGCGATCGACGCGGAGAGCGTGCGCACGGTCACCTCCGCCGACGGCGACCGCGACGTGCTCGGCCCGTCGAGCACCGTGCAGGTCCGACGACGCACGGGCGGCCTCGTGCCGGCGCGCGCGTTCGTCGACGGCCGGCGCCTCGTCGTGACGGGCATCACGTCGACGACGCCCGGCTTCGAGGCGAGCCCGCTCGTGTTCGACGCCATGGGCTTCCCCGTGCAGGACCCGGCGGGCCACCTGCAGCTCGTGTTCGGGTCGGGCGTCGGCGTGGGCACGCTCGCCTCCGCCGACGGGCGGCTCGTCGTGCCGCGCGCCGACCGCCTGGGCAGCCTCGCGCGCCCGTTCCCGTTCAACCCGGGCAACTCCGCCTTCGACGCCGTCGTGCTGCAGGGCGGCGACGACACCGTGGGCTTCAACGGCTTCCTCCCGGACCTCACGCCGCCGCGCATCGTGCGCCGCGTGACGCGCGACGGCACGGTCACCGCGCTCTCGACGTCCGGCGGCGCGCTCGAGGTGCGGGACGACGACCTCGTGCCCGCGCCGGTCACGGCCGCGAACGGCGGCGCGGGCGAGTGGGCGCGCGCGCTCATCGAGTTCGCGGGCGCGGACGGCCCCGTGCGGCGGCTCGTCGAGCGCCACGAGAACGTCGGCACGACCGCCGTGTTCCGGCTCGAGCCCGACGCGACGCTGCCGCCCGACGTCGGACCGGGCACGCCGTACCGGCTCGTGCGCACCGAGGCGTTCGAGCCGATCCCGGGGCCGATCCCCGTCGACCCCGCGGAGCGCGCGCGCGTCACCGTCGACCCCGTCGACGTCCCGCGCGACCCCGACGACCCGCAGGACCTGCGCAACCACGACCTGCGCTGGTTCGTGCGGATGTTCGACGAGGACGGCGTCGAGCTCACGCAGCACTGGGACCCGGACGTCGGGCTCTTCGGCGCCGTGCCGCCGCGCGTCGCGCTGCGCCTCACCTTCAGCGAGGCGATGGACCCGTCGAGCGCGCGGCCGTACGAGACGCTCTTCGTGACCGGCGCGGAGGGCGCGCCGACGGACCCGGGCTTCGACGACATGCGCGTCGGCGTCACGCGCGCGCTCGACGACGGGCGCACGCTCGAGTTCCGTCCGTTCCTCGACGACCCGTTCGACCCGGCGGACTCGCGGTTCATCGGCTTCGGGGGCACGCCGCAGACGCTGCGCCTCGTCGTGCGCACGGTCCCCGAGCGCGCGGTGCGCGACGCGCTGCTCGCCGCCGCGACGCCCGCGACCGCCGCCGGCCTCCACGACCTCGACGACCGCGGCATCACCGGCGTCATCGACCGGGGCGGGCGCGCGCCGGGTCTCCCCGCCGCGCTCCTCGACCAGGGCGACCCCGAGCACTTCCTGCTCGCGCCGGGCAACCCGATCGCCGGCCCGTTCCCGCCGGCGGTCGACGCGACCATGCTCTTCACGACCCTGCCGTCCGAGGACCCGGACGTGCGCGCCGTGGTCCACCGCTTCCTGGGGCGCGCGCGCACCGGCAACTTCGCGCCCCCCGCCGGCGTGCCCTCGGACTCCGTGACGACGGGCATCGAGTACCACGACCACCCGCCGGTCGACGCGGACGGCGACGGCGTGCCGGAGCGCCGTCACCTCTACGGGCCGCGGACGCTCGACGTCTCGCTCAACCTGCCGGGGCGGCTCTCGGGCTCGTCCGCGGCCGTCATCCAGCACGTCGTCGACGACCTCAACCCGCCCAAGCCGTCGCCCTTCGCGTCGCCCAACGGCGAGGACTTCCTCATCTCGCTCGGCTTCGGCGTGTCGACGCCCATCAACTCCGGGTACGGCGCGCGCTTCCAGCACGTCTACCGCGCGGGCGACGCGTCGCCGGACCAGTACGCCTTCGAGGGCGTCTCGCTCGACCTCGTCGGGCTCGCGTGGTCGCCGTTCGCGGACCAGATCAACAACACGGTCCTCGAGGACTTCGAGCTGCTCGTCGGGCTGAGCGGCGTGAACCGCGGGCGCGGGCCGTCGACCGCGCAGACGAACGGCATCCCGGTCCAGGACGGCGAGACCGGCCTCGAGCAGCAGTTCGACTGCAACCGCCTCGAGCACCTCGGCGACTGCTGCAACGTGCTCACGCCCAACCTCACGACCAAGCTCGCCGCGAACCCGCAGCCGTCGACGACGACGCTCGTGCGCAAGGGCACGACGTACCCGATCCTCGCGACGAACCTGTTCCGGCCCGCGAACGCGGGGCCGACGTACCACCAGTACCTCGACTACCCGACGTTCGACGCGGGCATCGACCCGGTCTTCGGCCGCGACGACGTCTTCGCGTTCCCGTACGACAGCCGCTTCCCGATGCTCATCGAGTACGCGATCGGCCCGAACACCGCGCCGCCCGCGGGCAACCTCTACCGTTTCTCGCCGGGCGTGCTCACGTCGGTGCTCCCGCGCTTCCGCATCTGGAGCCAGGGCCAGCCGCCGTCCGCGTGGGGCGTGCCGGGGTTCACGGTCGCGAACCCCGCGTTCAACTGCGGGCAGGACCCCATGCGCGCCGGCGAGGGCGGCCCGCTGCTGAAGCCCGGCTGCTTCACGCAGCCCGTCGCGCCCGAGGGGCCGCACAACGGCATGCCCGTGCAGGAGCCGTCGGCGTACATCCTCCCGCCGCGCGTCCCGATCAACTGCGCCGTGAACCAGAGCCAGTCGCTGCAGCCGGAGCCGGACCTCACGAACGGCCTCGCCGCGCTCACGTCCACCCAGCCGCCGATCTGCTGCATCATGGAGATGCCGACGCCGAACACCGACCCGCGGACCAACTGGTACTTCGCGAACGGGATGCTCATGCACCCGCTGCCGAACACCACGGCGTACCCGGGTCCGGGCGGCCTGCCCCCCACCTTCTGGTACGGCTACGGCGTCCCGCCCACGGCCGGGAGCTGCCTCATCCCGCCGAACCTCGCGGGGAGCAACCAGACGAACCCCGTCGTCCTCTCGCACGAGCCGGGCATGACCCCCTACCCCGGCGAGTACGGGGACAACGCGCGCTACGCCATGCTCTGGAAGTACCGCAAGCGCGTGAGCCGCATCGAGTCGCCCACGTTGCGGACGGTCGGCGACACCGTCCGCTACCTGCCGCCCGTGCTCGACCCGCCGCTGTCGGCCGTGGACCCGTCGGCCGCGCTCCTGTTCGAGCTGCGCGCCGGGACCCGCGTCGACCTCGGCGCGAGCGCCGGCTCGGAGTCGGGCTGGGTCCGCATGGACGAGCCGGACCTGCCGCAGCAGCTGAGCGGCGGGGCCGGCAGCCACGTCTGGGTGAAGTTCCGGCTCTCGCTCGGCGCGGCGCCCGGCGTCGACCAGCCGCCGGCGCTCGACACGGTCGTCATCCCGTACGAGCGCCTGCACTGAGGAAAGCCGCGCCACGAGGCGCTCAAGCCCGGACGTCCCCACGCTCGATCAGGACCCGTCGGGGCGGATTCCGTCCCGAACGGACGAGCATCTCCCGGGGACCTCCTCCATGGACGGCAGCGCGCGCTGGATCATCGCGATCGCGGCACTCGGCCTCTTCGTGACGGCCGGCATCGTGGTCACCACCGACGACACCTACACGAACCAGCGCAAGCCGTCGGCCTCCCCCGGCGACGCGAAGGTCCTCCGCGTGCACGCGAACCGCACGCGCGCGCTCATGCGCTTCGACCTCTCCTACCTGCCCGAGGAGGCGACCGGCGCCGACATCGGCCGCGCGCTCCTGCGCCTGAACGTGCGGCGCGTCCGCACGCCGGGTCTCCTGGACGTCCGCGCCCTCGACGGCGCCTGGAACGAGGCCGACGTCGACTACGACAGCGAGCCGGTCTTCGGGTACACGGACATCGTCGGCATCCCCGTCGAGCGCGAGGACCGCCGGCAGTGGATCGCGCTCGACGTCACGCCCCTCGTGCGCGATTGGGTCGACGGCGTGCAGGTGAACCACGGGCTCGCGATCGTCCCCGGCGACGGCGCCGTGAACGTCGAGTTCTACAGCCGCGAGTCGAAGCGCGGCCTCGGACCGGACCTGGACCTCGTGCTCCTCTCGGGCGCGGGCTCGGGCGACGGACCGAAGGGCGACCCCGGCTCCGCCGGACCCACCGGCCCGACGGGCCCCGCCGGCCCCATGGGTCCCGTGGGCCCGATGGGTCCTCCGGGCCCGCGCGGCGAGACGGGCCTCGCGGGCGCCGTGGGACCGACCGGCCCCGCGGGCGCGCCGGGTGCCGTCGGCGCCACGGGTCCCGCCGGCCCCGCGGGAGGCGTCGGCCCCACGGGTCCGACGGGTCCCCAGGGCGTGCCGGGTCCGGCCGGTCCGACGGGGGCGCAGGGCGTCGCGGGGCCCGTCGGCCCCACGGGACCGCAGGGCGTCGTCGGTCCGGCCGGACCGGCGGGCGCCACGGGACCCCAGGGCGCGCCCGGCCCCGCCGGACCGCAGGGCGTCGCGGGTCCCCCCGGCCTGCCGGGTGACGCCGGTCCCGCGGGGCCGACCGGTCCGCCGGGCGTCGCCGGCCCCCTCGGCCCGACCGGGCCGCAGGGCGTCGCCGGTCCCCTCGGCCCGACCGGTCCCCAGGGTGTCTCCGGACCGACCGGCCCGCAGGGCCCCACGGGCCCGACGGGTCCCGCGGGTGTTCCGGGCGACGCCGGACCGAGCGGTCCCCCCGGTGCCGTCGGCCCGACCGGCGCGACGGGACCGCAGGGAGTCGCGGGACCGACGGGCCCGGCGGGTCCCCAGGGACCGACCGGAGCCGACGGCCTGCCCGGTCCCCAGGGAGCGCCCGGCCCGACGGGCCCCCAGGGCGCGGACGGGCCGATCGGGCCCTCCGGCCCGCAGGGAGTGGCCGGCGCCCTCGGGCCCACGGGTCCGCAAGGTGTCGCCGGGGCGATCGGACCGACCGGCCCGCGGGGCCCGACCGGTGCGGCCGGCCCACCCGGCCTGACCGGAGCCGCCGGCCCGACCGGTCCGCAGGGCGCGACGGGGCTCACGGGTCCGACGGGTCCGCGCGGCGCCACGGGACCGACCGGTCCGCAGGGTCTCCCGGGGCCGTCCGGTCCCACCGGCCCCCGAGGAGACGTCGGGCCGGCCGGACCCACCGGATCGCCGGGTCCCGCCGGCCCCCAGGGTCCCGCCGGGCCGACGGGTGCCGCGGGCCCCCAGGGCGTGCCCGGCCTGCCGGGTCCCGCCGGGCCCGCCGGCCCCACGGGTCCGCAGGGCGGCGTCGGACCTGCCGGCCCGGACGGGAACCCGGGCGCCGTCGGCCCCACGGGTCCCACGGGCGCGGCGGGACCCACCGGACCGCGCGGCCCCACGGGCCCCACGGGTCCTGCCGGCAGCGCGGGTGCCACCGGACCGACCGGCCCCTCGGGTCCGCAGGGCCCCGCCGGCACCCAGGGCGCGACCGGACCGCGCGGCCCGACGGGTCCGACCGGTCCGGCGGGTGTCGCGGGTCCCCCGGGACCGGCCGGCGTCGCCGGGCCCACCGGCCCCGCCGGAGCACCCCCGTCCGCCCAGCTGCTCCAGAGCTTCGTGAACCAGACGAGCTCGAGCCTTACCGACCTCCCCATGCTCGGCCTCTCGACGACCCCGTCGGCGGGCCGCTACATCGTGTTCCTGTCGGCGCAGTTCGAGGGTGCGACCGGCGGTGGCGGTGGCAAGGGCGGCAAGGGTGGCAAGGGAGGCAAGGGAGGAGGCGGCGACGCGGACTGCGGCCCGCACCAGGTCGCCGCGAGCCTCTACCTGGGCGGTTCGAAGGTGCTCGGCAGCGAGCGCGTCATCGAGCTCGACCCGGGCGAGACGGGGATCGTGTTCTCGCAGTCCATCGTCGTGGTCGGAGCGGGCGACGTGCTCCAGGCGCGCTGGAGATCACCCGGCGGCGAGCCCGTCGACCTCGTCGACCGATCGCTGGTCCTCGTCCGGCTGGAGTGAGCTGACGGCGCGGTCTCCCGCGGGCGACCCGCGCGACGCGCCGGCGGGGCTGTCCGTACAATCCGGTCGCCATGCCGGCCGACCGCCCCGACCTGACCCGACTCTCCATCGACCGCGGCGGCTCGGCGCGCCGCGGCGGGCGGGGCGGCTGGTGGGTCGCGCTCCTCCTGCTCCTCGCGGGCGGCGCGCGCGAGGCCTGGCACGCCGGCCTGCTCGGCGCGGATCCGGACCACCCGCTCGTGAGCGTCGGCAGCGTCCGGCGCGCGGGCGGCGTCGCGCGCGCCGAGGGGACGAGCGCCAACGGCTACGTCGTCGCGCGCCGGCGCGCCGCGCTCTCCACCGACATCCAGGGCCGCATCACCGCGCTCCTCGTCGAGGAGGGCGACCGCGTCGAGTCCGGCGAGCTCGTCGCGCGCCTCGACACGCGCGAGCTCGACGCCGCGCGCACGCAGGTCGAGGCGGAGATCCGCCGCGCCGAGGCGACGCACGCGCTCGCGGAGACGGAGTACGCGCGCCACGCCGCGCTGCTCGAGACCGGCGACACCTCCGTGTCCGCGCGCGACAACGCGCTCGCGACGCGCGACGAGGCCGCCGCCGCGCTCGCGGCGCTGCACGCGCGGCTCGACGAGATCGACGTGCGCATCGACAAGTCGTCGGTGTACGCGCCCTTCGCGGGCGTCATCACCGCGAAGGACGCCGAGGTGGGCGAGGTCGTCTCCGCGCTCGGCGCCATCGGCCCGAACGCCCGCGGCGCCGTCGCGACGCTCGTCGACTTCGACACGCTCGAGGTGCAGGTCGAGCTCTCGCAGAGCACGCTCGCCGTCGCGCGCGAGGGCGCGCCCGTCCGCATCTACCTGGACGCCTTCCCCACCGACGGCTACCCGGGGCGCGTGCGCCAGATCTGGCCCATGGCCGACCGCACGAAGGCCACCGTCGAGGTGCGCGTCGAGTTCCTCGAGCGCGACGACCGCATCCTGCCCGAGATGGGCGTGCGCGCGGTGTTCCTCGACGAGGCGCCCGCCGACGACGCCGGCGACGAGGACCGCGGCGTCTACGCGCCCGCCGCGGCCGTCGTCGAGGACGACACGGGCGCCTACGTGTTCCTCCTCGAGGACGAGACGGCCGTGCGCCGCGACGTCGAGCTCGAGGGCGACCCGGTCGCCGGCGAGGTGCGCGTCGCGGAGGGCCTCCGGGGCAACGAGCGCGTCGTCCTGAGTCCGCCGCCCGGACTCGCGGACGGGGCGCGCGTGCGCGTCGGGTCCTGACGCCGACCGCCCGCATCCCGCGACGCCCGCACCGCGAACGACCCCACGCCCACCGTCACCCCGAACGCGCAGCCGCCCATGACCCAGCCCATCATCGAGATGTCCGGCGTCACGAAGTCCTACCGCCGCGGCGGCGAGACGCTCACCGTGCTCGACGCGCTCGACTTCCGCGTCGACACGGGCGACTTCGTCGCGCTCATGGGGCCGAGCGGCTCCGGCAAGAGCACGATGCTCAACATCGTCGGCGGCCTCGACCGCCCGGACGTCGGGCGCGTCGTCGTCGCCGGGCAGCCGCTCGACGCGCTCTCGTCGTCGGCCCTCGCGCGCTGGCGCAGCCGGCACATCGGCTTCGTGTTCCAGTCGTTCAACCTCGTGCCGGTGCTCTCCGCGAAGGAGAACGTCATGCTCCCGCTGCTGCTCACGCCGCTCAGCGGGGCCGAGCGGAGGAAGCAGGCGGAGTTCGCGCTCGACGTCGTCGGGCTCTCGGACCGCATGGGGCACCGGCCCAAGCAGCTGTCCGGCGGCCAGGAACAGCGCGTGGCCATCGCGCGCGCCATCGCGACGGACCCCGACCTCGTGCTCGCCGACGAGCCCACCGGCGACCTCGACCGCGAGAGCGCCACGTCGGTCATGGAGCTCCTCGAGCGGCTCAACCAGGAGCTCGGCAAGACCTTCCTCGTGGTGACGCACGACCCCATGGTGGGCGAGCGCGCGAAGCGCACCGTGCACATGGACAAGGGCGCGATCCTCGACGCGCGGGAGGCCGCGCCATGAGGTCGTCGCTCGTCCTCGTCCGCAAGCACCTCGCGCACCACTGGGCGCGCAGCGGGCTCACGATCGCGGCGCTCACGCTCGCGATCTTCCTGCTCTGCTTCGTCGTCTCCATCGTGACGACGCTCGACCGCGCGGTGAACGAGTCGGCCACGCAGCGCCTCGTCGTGCAATCGGCGGTCTCGCTCTTCGTGAACCTGCCGCTCGGCTACCAGGAGAAGATCGCGAACCTCCCCGGCGTGGACGAGGTCACGGTCTTCCAGTGGTTCGGCGGGTACTACCAGGAGGACGAGACGCCGTTCGCGCAGTTCGGGGTCGACCACGACCGCTTCCTCGACATGTACGCGAAGGACATGCGGCTCGTCGACGGACCGACGCCCGCGCCGGGCGAGACGCTGCAGGACGCCGTCGAGCGCGCGATGGCCGGCGACCGGCGCGCGGCGATCATCGGCACCGGCCTCGTCGAGGAGAAGGGCTGGGAGGTCGGCGACACCGTGCCCATCCTGCCGCGCATCTTCACCAAGCAGGACCGCAGCGCGTGGGACTTCGACATCGTCGCCGTGTACGAGCCGCTCAAGTCGAACTTCGACCCGCGCCAGATGTTCTTCCGCTTCGACTACCTCAAGGAGACGCTCGAGGCGGCGGGCATGACCGACGACATGGGCACCGGCGTGTACATGGTGAACATCGAGCCGTCGGCCGACCCGGGCGCCGTGAGCGCGAGCATCGACGCGCTCTTCGAGAACGGACCGCAGCGCACGAAGACGAGCACCGAGGCGGCGTTCCAGTCGTTCTTCGTCGCGATGCTCGGCAACGTGCCCGCGTTCATGGGCAGCATCGGCGGCGCCATCGTGTTCGCCGTGCTCTTCTCCGTCGTCAACACGATGCTCATGGCCGGCCGGCAGCGACGCGGCGAGGCGGGCATCCTCAAGGCGCTCGGCTTCACGGACGGCAGCGTGGCGCGGCTGCTGCTCGTCGAGTCCATGGTGCTCTGCACGCTGGGCGGCGGCCTCGGCATCGCGCTCGCGGCGACCTCGCAGGAGGGCGTCCGCGCCGCGTTCTCCGGCAACCTCCCCAACTACGCGGTCGACCCGTCGACGCTCGCGCTCGCCGCCGTCGTGACGCTCGTCGTCGGCGTCGCGGCGGGCCTCGGGCCGGCCGTCGGCCTCGGCCGCCTCCAACCCGCCGACGCCCTGCGGAGCGAAGGCTGATGCTCCCCGTCCGCTACACGATCGGCAACGTCATGGTCCGGCGCTCGTCGGCGCTGCTCACCATGCTCGGCATCGCGTGCACCGTCGCCGTGTTCGCCGGCGTGCTCGCGCTGCGCGACGGCTTCGAGTCCGTCTACGCCCCGCGCGGCGAGTCCGACATCGCCATCTACCTGCGCCCCGGCGCGTCGTCGGAGGGCGAGAGCTGGATCACGCGCGACATCGTCGACGTCGTCATGAAGGAGCGCCCGGAGATCGCGCGCGCCGCCGACGGCCGCCCGCTCGCCGCCGCCGAGAGCTTCCTCGCCGTGTACATGGAGGCCAAGGACGGCGACCTCACGAACGTCCCGCTGCGCGGCATCCAGCCGCTCTCCCTCGAGCTCATGGGCAGCTCGGTCCGCTTGCTCGACGGGCGCTGGTTCGAGTTCGGGACGGACGAGGTCGTCGTGGGCAAGCCGCTCACCGAGCGCATGGAGGGCGCCGAGATCGGCGCGACGATCACGCTCAACCTCACGCCGTTCAAGGTCGTCGGCATCGTCGAGCACGACGGCGCGCAGGGCAGCGAGGTCTGGGGCGACGTCGAGCGCATGATCGACGCGCTCGACCGGCCCGGCTACCAGCGCGTCGTGGCGCGGCTCGAGCCCGGCACGGACCTCGAGGCCGTCAAGGCGTCGCTCGGCGACGACCGACGCACGACCGTCGAGGTGCAGTCCGAGCGCGAATACCTCGCCGGGCAGACGACCATGCTCGGCGGGCTGCTCGAGATCCTCGCCGTCTTCCTCACGGTCGTCATGGGCAGCTCCGCCGTGCTCGGCGCCGTGAACACCATGCTCGCGTCCGTCGGCTCGCGCACGCACGAGATCGGCGTGCTGCTGGCCCTCGGCTACAGCCGCTTCTCCGTGTTCATCACCTTCCTCTTCGAGTCCGCCGTCATCGGCGTGCTCGGCGGCGCGCTCGGCGTGCTCATCACGCTGCCGTTCGACGGGCTCGGCACGGGGCTCACGAACTTCAACACATTCACCGACGTGTCCTTCGCGTTCACCGTCACGCCGCGCCTCGTCGGGACCGCGTTCGTGCTCGCGTTCGGGCTGGGTCTCGTCGGCGGCGCGCTCCCCGCATGGCGCGCCGCGCGCATGCAGCCGGTCGAGGCGCTGCGGGCGCACTAGGCCGGACCCCCGGCTTTTTTCGTGGTTCAGCGTCGGCCCGGCTCACGCCATGCAGGGGTGCGTGCGTCCGGGCAGGCCGATCGAGCGTCCCGACGGGACCCGCCCCGCGCGGGTTACCATCGCCGGCCGGGTCGGGCAGCCCCGGGCGCCCGCTCCCCATCCCCCTCGCGGAGCCGGCCGATGTCGTCACCCCCCTCGCCCCGCGCGACCCTCCGTCGCGCCCTCGTGCTCGTGCCCCTCGCGGTCGTGGCCGCCTGCGCGTCGACGCCCGACGCGCTCGACTTCGCCGCGCGCCGCTACGACGGCGTCGACGTGTGCCGGCGCGAGATCTCCACCGACTCGGCGGAGGCGCAGGCCTGGTTCGACCAGGGGCTCACCCTGCTCTACGGCTTCAACTTCGACGAGGCGCGGCGCAGCTTCGCGGAGGCGGCGCGCCTCGATCCCGACTGCACGATGGCCTGGTGGGGCCTCGCGCACAGCAGCGGCACGGACGTCAACGACCCGTCGATGACCGAGGAGGAGTGCCGCGTCGCGTACGACGCCGCGATGCGCGCGGTGCGCACGTCCGGCGACAAGACGCCGCTCGAGGCCGCGCTCGCGTACGCCGAGGCGACGCGCTTCGCGTGGCCGCCGCCCGAGGACCGCAAGGAGCTCGACGAGGCCTACGCCGTCGCGATGGGCGACGTCTACGCGCGCTACGGCGACAACCCCGACGTCGCGACGCTCTACGCGGAGTCGCTCATGCTCCTCACGCCCTGGGAGTACTGGGACGAGGACCTGAAGCCGAAGGGCCGCGTCCCCGAGGCGATCGCCGCGCTCGAGCGCGCGCTGGGCACCGAGCCGGACCACGCCGGCGCGTGCCACTTCCTCGTCCACGCGCTCGAGGTGGGCGACCCCCGCCGCGCCGAGGCCGCCGCCGACCTCCTCGCGGAGCGCGTCCCCGGCTCCGGGCACCTGCTCCACATGCCGTCGCACATCTACGTGCACATCGGCCGCTACGCCGACGGCGCCGACTGCAACGAGCGCGCGGTCGCCGCCGACCACGCGTACTTCGAGGCCGGCGCGCCCGAAGGCAACTACATGGGGTACTACGCACACAACGTCCACATGCTCGCGTACTGCGCGATGATGGAGGGGCGCGAGCGGACGGCGACGGACGCGGCCGCCGAGCTCGACGCGAGCATCCCCGAGGACTTCATCCGCGAGAACCCGGCGTGGGTGGACGGCCTCATGTCGACCGGTCTGCACGTCGCGGTGCGCTTCGGCCGCTGGGACGAGATCCTCGAGACGCCGGAGCCGCCGTCCTTCCGGAAGATGTCCGTCGCGCAGTGGCACTACGCGCGCGGCGTCGCGTTCTCCGCGACGGGTCGCACCGAGGAGGCGCGGCGCGAGCTCGCGGCCTTCGAGCGCGCGAAGCCCGAGGTGCCGGAGGACTGGCTCGCCGGCGCGAACCCCGCGACGACGGTGCTCGAGCTCGCGCACGCCATGCTGAAGGGCGAGCTGCTCTGGCGCGAGGGCCGCGCGGAGGAGGCGTTCGCGGAGCTGCGCGCCGGCGTCGAGGCCGAGGACGCCATGCACTACGACGAGCCGCCGGGCTGGATGCAGCCGGTGCGGCACGCGCTCGGCGCGCTGCTCATGGCGGACGGTCGCGCCGAGGAGGCCGAGGCGGTCTACCGCGCGGACCTCGAGCGCAACCCGGGCAACGGCTGGTCGCTGCTCGGGCTCGAGCAGGCGCTCACGGCGCAGGGGCGGCTCGCCGAGGCGGCGACCTTCGCGGCCGAGAAGGACCGCGCGTGGGCGCGGGCCGACATGGACGCGACCTCGTCCTGCTTCTGCGAGCCGGGCGGCGGAGGCGACGCGTCGGCGGAGTGAGCGGAGGGCCGTGCGCGCGACGCGCCGCGCGGCACGCCGTGCGCGCACCGGTTCCCGCGACGCCGGCGCCCGTCAAGGCGTCGTCGCGGTGATCGCGTTCGAGAGCAGGAGCTCGTGAGGCGGGTTCGTCGCGTCCAGGATGAACTGGATCCAGAACTCGAAGCCCGCGGGGATCCCGGCCGGCCACTGCACGCCGAGGGAGAGCTGCGCCGCGGCGTCGGTGAAGAAGAGGAACTGCCGGTCCGGCGGGAACGCGTGGACCCGGCCGCCGAGGGCGTCGATCGGCGCGGACGAGTACGACAGCCACGCGAGCGCCGCGATCCCGGGCAGGCCGCCGTCCAGCTCGATCGTCGTCAGGCTGCCCGCGGTCAGGGGGCCCTCGCCGCGGAGGATCGCCTGCGGGGTGAAGCCGCCGGTCTCCGGCTCGCCGCCGAGGTCGCGCCACGGCGAGTCGAGCCGGTGCAGCAGGGCCGCGCCGCCGCCGATCGTGTCCGGCCACGCGACGGCCGCGAACGGGTCGTCGAGGGCGACCGCCGCGCCGTAGCCGGTCGGCGCGCCGAGGGCGGTGCTCGGCTCGAGCGGGTCCGCCTCCGTCCACGCGCCGGCCGTCCGCCGGTAGACGTGCACCTGCTCCGTGCCGTCGTCGGTCGTCGTCGCGTCGCTCACGAGGAGCTGGTCGCCCTCGAGCGCCACGTCGCCCCCGAAGACCTGCGTCGCGGCGGGCGGCGCGGGCGCGAGCCGCGCGTCCTGGGACCAGGAGCCCGCGCTCTCCTCGAAGAGGTAGACGGCGCCGGTCGGCGACGCGCCCGGCGCGGCGACGACGGCCGTCCCGCCCGAGACGTCCACCGCGGCGCCGAACATCGCGCCGGCGGAGGCGTCCGCCGCGACGAGCGTGTCCTCGAGGGTCCACGTCGTGCCGCTGCGTCGGTACACGAACACGCGGCCGGCGTCGGCCCCGGCCAGGTCGTCCTCCGGCGCGCCGACGAGGAGCAGGTCGTCCACGAGCGCGACCGCGCGGCCGAAGCCGTCGCCGGTGAGCGGCGCCGCCTCGGTGAGCACCTGCTCGAGCGCCCACTCCACGCCCGTGCGGACGAACACGGAGACGCGGCCCGGCGACACCGCCCCCGGCCGCCCCGGCGCGCCGACCGCGACGGTCGCCCCGCGGATGTCCACCGCCGCGCCGAACCGGTCGAGCGCGAGCGCCTGCTGCGGTTCGAGGAGCGCCTCCTCCGACCAGACCGCGCCGTCCCAGTGGTACACGTACGCGCCGCCGACGCCGGACGACCGCTCGAACGCGCCGACGATCGCGCGGTTGCCGTGGATCGCGACGGCGTGTCCGTAGCCGTTCGCGTTCGCCTGGTCGGCGCCGGTCAGCGACTGCTCGAACACCCAGTCGGGTCCGGACCGACGGTAGACGTGCGCCCGTCCCGGCGGCGGCGTGAGCGAGCCGGGGCGCCCCTCGCCGACGACGAGCGTGTTGCCCGTGATGTCGAGCGCGATCGCGAAGTCCTCGAAGGTCGGGACGGGCGGCGGCGCGGAGACGACCGCGTCCTCGTTGAGGACGCCCTGCGCCGAGGCGCCGGCCGCGAGGAGCGTCGTGAGCCCGAGCAGGGCGGCGAGCGGCGCGGGTCGCGCCGACGGACGAGCTGTCCGGACGTGCATGGGGTGTCCCTCCTCGGGGTTCGCGACCGCGGGTCCGCGACGCGCGGCCGGGTGCGACCGGTTGCTCCGGTCGACGCCCGGTCCCCGGTCGATGATCCGGCGCACTCCGCGAACCGTCAATGCGTCACGGCAGCCGGTCGCGTGCCGCGCCGAGCAGGCGCCGCCGCAGCAGCTCGAGCGACACGGTGACGCTACGCGTGCGGAGCTCGTCGCGCCCGCCGCGCCACCGGAACGTGCGCGTCACGGTGCCCGCCGCGTCCGCGAGCCCGAAGACGACCGTGCCCACGGGCTTGTCCGGCGTGCCGCCGCCGGGCCCCGCGATGCCCGACACGGAGAGCGCGACGTCGGCGCCGCTGCGCGCGCGGGCGCCCTCCGCCATGGCCGCGGCGACCGGCTCGCTCACGGCGCCGTGCTCCGCGAGCAGCGCCTCCGGCACGCCGAGCCGCGCGGTCTTCGCCTCGTTGCTGTAGGTCACGACGGCCTCGCGCAGGACCTCCGACGAGCCGGGCACCGAGGTGATCGCGCCCGCGACGAGCCCGCCCGTGCAGGACTCGGCGGTCGTCACGACGAGACCACGCTCGGCGAGCAGCCGGACGACGGCCGCGGGGTGCGTGTCGTCGCCCTCGCCGAAGACGGTGTCGCCCAGCAGCGCGCGCGCCTCCTCGAGGGTCGCGTCGACGGCGCGCGCGTCGTCCCCGCGCACGGACACCGTGAGGATGCCCTTCGACGCGGTGACGCCGACGAGGCAGCCCGCGCGCGCGCGGTCCATGACCCCGGCGAGCACGGCCCCCACCTCCGACTCGGTCGCGCCGCAGCACCGCAGCTTGCGTGTCGCCGCCCGGGCGCCGGGGCCCAGGCCGTCGAGGAGCGCGCGCGCCATGGGACGCAGCTCGGACGGCACGCCGGGGAAGCACGCGACGCGCAGCGCGCGGCCGTCCACGGCGCCCTCCACGAGGAAGCCCGGCGCCGTGCCGCGCGCGTTCTCGAGCACCGTCGCGCCCGCGGGGAAGGTCGCCTGGAGCCGCGCGCCCTCCGTGAGCACCGCGTTGCTCCCCTGCGCCTGCGCGAGGTAGTCGGCACGTTCCTCGAGCGCGAGCCCGAACGCGGCGGCGACGCCGTCGCGCGTGAGGTCGTCCCTGGTCGGACCGAGCCCGCCGGTGACGAGCAGGACGTCGGCGTCCTCGGCGGCGCGGCGCAGGGCGGACACGATCGCGTCGAGGTCGTCGCCGACGCAGGCCGTGCCGACGAGCCGGTGCCCGCGCGCCGCGAGCTCGTTCGCGAGCCCGTGCATGTTCGTGTCGAGGATGTCGCCCGCGAGGAGCTCGTCGCCGACGGAGAGGATCGCGACGCGGAGGGCGTCGCCGACGGACGACGGGGAGCGCGGAGGCGGGGCGGCGGTCATGGTCGTCCGGCGTGGGGTCGGGGCGTCTCGGGGCGTGCGCGACGTCGCGCGGGCGCGGCGTGTGCGCCGTTGCGCGGCGGCCATGGTAGCGATCCGGTTTTTTGACCACCCCCCGATCGTGGACTAGCGTTCGGGTGTCGGACCCGGATCCCGACCGGCGGCGGACGAGCGACCGTCCGCGGCCGGAATCCGGTGACGAGCCCCGGCCGCCGCCTCGAGGGGTGCGGCGGACGAGGACTCCCGACGAGCCTGGAGACCACCTCGATGACCACCCTGCCCACCAGGGGGCCCGACGTCCGTCCGGACGGCGCGGCCTCCGCGAGCCGCGCGTGTCCCCGCGCGACGGCTCCGCACCGAGCGCGCGGACGCCGTCCGTGCGCGCGTGGCAGGGCGGCGCACCCGCGCCGCTGGAGAGACACCCGATGACGACCGCCCCGCGCCTCCCTCTGCGGGCCCTGCTCCTCGCACTCGCCGTGCACCTGGCCGCCGCGCCGCCGACCTCCGCGCAGACCGTCTACCTGCCGGAGAACGCGACGCCGTGGATCTACGTCGTGCCGCCGTTCGACGCGCACTGCCTGCACACGTACCGGCTCTACCTGCCGCCGGCGCCGCACGTCATGCCCGAGGGCGGCTGGCCGGTCCTCGTGCACCTCCGCTACAACGGCTACCGCCGCTCCGAGGACACGCCGTACCTCGTCGAGGGCTCCTTCCTCTCCAAGTTCCTCGAGCAGGGCATCGCCGTGATCTCGGCGCGCGCGACGCCGTCCATCGAGAACACGGACCCGCTGTGGTTCACGTACTGCGGCGCGCCCGCCGGCATCCCCGGGCACGGGCTGTTCCACCCGCCGGGCTACGTCCCGCCGGACCTCGCGGCGCAGGGCATCGCGCCCTACGAGTCGCTCGACTACCACATGCCCGAGAAGGACGTCGTCATGCTCCTGCAGCACGTCCGCTACAAGGCGCGGCAGGACGGCACGACGAGCAACACGGAGCTCGACCAGAAGATGGCGCTGCTCGACCACCGGCGCATCGCGGTGCACGGCACGAGCGCGGGCGCGATGGTCCTCATGTGGGCGACGCTCGGACCCGACCGTCGGCACGAGGCGCCGTTCGTCGGGCTGGGCGGGCAGTACGCGGAGCCGTCGCGACCGGCGATGGCCGTGCTCGAGAAGGGCGTCACGTGGTGGCCGGTCTTCGACGGCACGCTCGAGCCGCCGACGCCGCACTTCGGCATGAACGGCGACAGCGAGATCGCCGCGACCGCGCTCGGCGACATCGACCCCGTGGAGCAGCTCGGCGCGTCGCCCATGTGGTACGAGGACCGCAACGCGAACCTCGACCTCCCCGTGTACCTCGCGTACGGCGAGGAGTCCGTCGTCGACAGCTACGAGAAGTCGCCGGACCCGTGCGACCCGACCTTCCCGTTCTGCTTCGAGGGCCAGGGCACGGAGGGCCAGGTCATCGGCTCCATCGACGACACGAACTTCCACCCGGCGTGGAGCGGCTACGCGTGGCGCAACCTGCACCCGGGCGCGCCCGTGCACCTCGTCATCACGGGCGAGGAGGCGTTCGCGCAGGCGGCCGGCGTCTCGGCGATCCCGCTCTTCGGCGATCCGGCGACGCAGACGCCCGCCGAGATCCTCGAGATGCAGCAGGACGACATGGTCGCCTGGGTCGCGCAGCAGATGGCGATCCTCGAGGCGGAGATCCCGGACGAGAGCTGGGTCGACGTGGGCGGCGCGCTGCCCGGCTCGCGCGGGCCGCCGAAGCTCGAGGGCTCCGGCCTGCTCGTCGACGGGGACTACGTGACGCTCTCGCTCTCGTCGGCGAACCCGGCCTCGCCGGTCGTCGCGATCGGCGGCTTCTCGGTGGCGGGCGCGCCGCTGCTCGGCGGCATCCTCGTGCCGAGCCCGGACGTCATCATCATGAACGCCGCGACCGTCGACGGCTTCGGCCAGGCGCAGGTCTCCACCTACTGGCCGCCGGGCCTGCCGAGCGGGCTCGACCTCTACTTCCAGTTCTGGATCCCGGACCCGGTGGGACCGTTCGGGTACGCGGCGTCGAACGGGCTCACGGCGCAGGTGCCGTAGGCAGAGGCCGGGCCGCGGGGCCGCAGGCCGCAGGCCGCAGGGTCCGCCGGGACCCCATGACGCACGGGCGATCCATCAGCTGATAGACTTATCAGCATATAGATCTCCCACCCCGTCACGAGGCGGTCCCCATGGCGTCCCCCGACCCCGCCCGTCCCGGTCGCGACTGGCGCGCACAGCGCCTCGCGGGCTGGGCCTCCCCGCTGGCCCGCTGGGTCAGCGGCCAGACGCTCTTCCTCACGCTCACCGGTCTCGCCGTTCTGCTCCTGCCGACGAGCGTGTTCAACCAGCACGCCGTCCTCGTGCACACGCTCCTCGGCGTCCTGCTCCTGCCGCCCTTCGTCGTCTACATGGTGCGGCACGTGCGCGACTACTGGGACTACCCGCTCACGCACGGCAAGTTCACGGGCTGGGTCGCCGGCGGCATGGCCGTGGTATGCCTCCTGTCGGGCGTCGTCCTCACGTGGGACGGGTTGTTCGACGTGCGTCGCAGCGAGACGTGGCGGCTCGTGCACATCGTGACGACCGTGGGACTCGTGCTGTTCCTCGTGCCGCACCTCGCGGCGGTCCTGCTCGTGGAGCGCCGGCGTCGCGAGCAGCCGGAAGCCGCCGCGCTCCTCGTACGCGCGCGCGGTCACGGCCGTCACGCGCTGCTCGCCTCGGTCGTCGCCCTGGGCCTCACCGGCGCGCTCTGCATCGCGGTGCCGCCCATGCGCTTCGAGAACGCGTTCCCCGCGGACTACACGATGGACCCAGAGGCCGGACCGTTCGCGCCGAGCCTCGCGCGCACGGACACCGGCGGCGCGTTCGACGAGCGCTCGTTGGCGGGCAGCTCCGGCTGCGGCACCGCCGGCTGTCATGAGCAGATCTGGGAGGAGTGGCTGCCGAGCGCGCACCGCTACGCCGCGATGGACGTGGGCTTCCAGGCGATCCAGGGCGTCATGGCGGAACAGAACGGGCCGGAGAGCACGCGATACTGTGGCGGCTGCCACGACCCCATCAGCCTCTTCGCCGGCGCCAAGCGCATCGGCGGCGAGGAGCTCACCGCGCGACCGGGACACCACGAGGGCATCAGCTGCCTCTCGTGCCACGCCATCGAGGAGACCGACGTCCAGGGCAACGCCAACTACGTCATCGTCCAACCGCCGCGGTACGTCTATGAGGGACTCGACGGCGCGCTCCCCAAGCTGCTCAGCGACTTCCTCATTCGCACCTACCCCGACCAGCACGTCGACGCGCTGAGCCGACGGATGTTCAAGACGCCGGAGTTCTGCGCGGCCTGCCACAAGCAGTTCATCGACGAGTCCGTGAACCGCGTGGGCTGGGTGCAGCTGCAGAACCAGTTCGACAACTGGAAGGCGAGCCGCTGGCACGACGAGGCGGATCCGACGCGAACGATCGAGTGCCGCGAGTGCCACATGCCGCTCCAGGACTCGACCGACCCGGCGAGCGGGGACGAGGCCGACTGGAACCGCACCCCGGACGACGGCAAGCACCGCAGCCACCGGTTCCTGGGCGCCAACCAATACCTCCCGCTGCTGCACGACCTCCCGGGCGCCGAGGAGCACGTGGCGCTCACCGAGCAGTGGCTCCGCGGCGAGTACGACGTGCCCGAGATCGCGGACCGCTGGACCGAGGGCCCGGCCGTACCCATCCAGGTCGACGCGCCCAAGCAGGTGGCCGCCGGTGACACGGTCCCGCTGCGCGTGCACATCGGCAACAACAAGGTGGGCCACGACTTCCCCACCGGGCCGCTCGACATCATCCAGGCCTGGATCGAGATCACCGTCACGGACGAGGCCGGCGCCGTCGTGTTCCACACCGGGCACCGTGACGAGCGCTCGTTCATCGAGCCGGGCGCGTACATGTTCAAGGCGGAGCCCGTCGACCGGTATGGAAACCTCATCGACCGGCACAACCTGTGGGAGATGGTCGGCGTGCGGTTCAAGCGCGCGCTCTTCCCGGGCGCCGGTGAGGTCGCGTCCTTCGACTTCCCGTGCCCGGGCACCGCCGAGGGCGAGGTCGAGGACCTGCCGCGCGTGGAGAGCGAGCTCGTGTCGCTGCCCGCGGACGTCGCCGGACGGCTCACCGTGGAAGCGGCGCTCAACTACCGCAAGTTCGACCAGTACCTGCTCGACTTCGCGTTCGGAGAGGACAGCGGCCTCACGGCGCCCGTGACGACCATCTCCACCGCGGAGACGACGATCGAGGTGCTGCCCGAGAAGCGCACCGGCGCCGTCGCGCCGGGGCCGCGCTCCGACGGGCCGCCCGGCCAGCACGCCCGACCCTCCCCGGACGACGGAGGCCACTGATCCCATGGTCTCCATCCTTGCGCGGCGCCGCACACGGCGCTCGCTCGTCGTGGCCGTCGTCCTGCTCACGTCGGTGACGGCCTGGGTGGTGCTCGCCGACGAGCCGGAGACATACGTCCCCGGCGAGCGCAGCGAGGGGCTCACCGACACGCTGCGCCGCAACCTCCCGGAGGACGTCCCGACGGTGCGGCTCGTGGAGGTGGCGGAGGACGCGGGGCTCGCGTTCCGGCACTTCCCCTACCCGCGCTCCAACGTCCTGCCCGAGGACATGGGACCCGGCGTCGCGCTGGGCGACGTGGACGGGGACGGTCTCACGGACATCTTCCTCGTGCAGGCCCACCCGCTCGACCTGCCGGCGCCGGGCCCCGAGGCGGCGTGCCGTCTGTTCCGCAACCGTGGGGGCGGTCGCTTCGAGGACGTCACGGAGGCCGCCGGCGCGGGGCTCGTCGGCCTCGGCTACGGTGCGGCGTTCCTCGACCGCGAGGGTGACGGCGACCTCGACCTGCTCGTCTCGATGTACGGCGCGTGCCGCCTGCTGGAGAACGACGGCGCGGGGCGCTTCCGCGACGTGAGCGAAGAGGCCGGACTGCTCGAGCACGAGGGCTTCTGGACGGGCCTCGCGGTGGGCGACGTCGACGAGGACGACGACGTCGACGTCTACGTCTGCGGCTACGTGAGGTTCGACGCGGACCGCGCCGACCCAGGACGGCTCACGCAGCAGTTCGGGTTGGACATCCCCGCGCTCATCAACCCGTCGGTTTTCGAAGCGGAGCGCAACCTGCTGCTCCTGAACGACGGGACGGGGCGCTTCACGGACGAGGCGGAGTCCGCCGGCGTGCACAACCCGGGCGGCCGCAGTCTGGGGGCGATCATCACCGACGTGACGGGCGACGGTCTCCCCGATCTCTATGTCGCCAACGACGTCTCTGACAACGCGCTCTTCGTCAACCGCGGCGACGGGCGGTTCGAGGACCTCACGACGCGCGCGCTCGTGGGGGACTATCGCGGCGCCATGGGCATGGCGCTCGGCGACGTCGACGGCGACCTCGACCCGGACCTCTTCATCACCCACTGGGTGGGCCAGGAGAACGCGCTCTACGTGAACCTGGCCGCGGAGACCGCCGGGCGCCAGACCGCCGACGTCCTCTTCATGGACGACGCCGACCGGCACGGCCTCGGGCATGTGGCGCTGCCGTTCGTGGGCTGGGGCGCGACGCTGCTCGACCTCGACGGCGACGGCCGGCTGGACCTGCACGTCGTGAACGGGCACACGATCCCGCTGCGGGAGGACCGCGCGCGGCTCGGCCCGCAGCCGGACCACCTGTACTGGAACGGCGGCCCCGAACGCGGGTTCTTCCAGCTGGGCGCCTACGCGGGAGAGGCCATGGCCGAGGAGGCCGTCGGGCGCGGCTCCGCGAGCTTCGACCTCGAGCTCGACGGCGACCCGGACCTCGTCGTCATGCTGCACGGCGACGCGCCCCGGCTGCTGCGCAACGACACTCCTGTCGACGTGGGACGGCTCGTCGTGCGGCTGCGGCAACCGACGGGCAACACCTTCGCGCTGGGCGCTGTGCTGGAGGTCGTGACGGACGACGACGCGGGTACGAGCGGCGCGACCGTACGTCGGCAGGTGCGCTGGACGGGCAGCCAGGGCAGCTACCTCTCGCAGCACGCCGTGGGCGAGGAGGTCTTCGGCCTGGGGGCCGCGATGTCGGTCGCCGAACTCCGCGTGACCTGGCCCGACGGTGTGACGGAGACGATCCGCGACCTGCCGCGCGACCACCTCGTGACCTGGACGCGCGGGCACGAGCCGTCGACCGAGTGGCTGCCCGGCCTCGTCGCCGCGTGGACCGCGTCCGCGGGCGACCCGCCGAGCGACCCGGGCCTGCGACGGCGTTTCCACGACCTGCAGGGCGAGGCCTCCGATCTGCGCATCGCCGGCGACATCGACGCCGCGGTGAGCCGGTACCGCGAGGCGCTCGCCCTGTGGCCCGGGCACGACGACGCGACCTACTACCTTGGCAATTGCCTCCTCGAGCTGGGGCGCGAGCGGGAGGCGCTCGACGTCTTCGAGCTACTCGTGCGGGTGCATCCGCGGAGCAACCGCGCGTGGATGCAGCTGGGCAAGCTGCGACTGCCGGGCGGCGATGCCGCGCTCGACGACGTGGTCGCGGCCCGCGAAGCGTTCGAACGGGCGCACGAGATCAACGGCGAGGAGAGCGGCCCCGTGCTCCACCTGGGCTTCGCCGACCTCCTCGCGGGCGACGACGAGGCCGCTGCCGTGCACTTCGCGGACGCCCGCCGGACGAACGCGCGGGACGTCCCGAGCCGCTACCTCGGCGGCTACCTCGCGTGGAGGCGGGGCGACCGCACCGAGGCGAAACGACTGCTCGCCGAGGCGCGCGCCGCCGCGGAGGGCACTCTCGGCCGCGGGCGCTCGGCGAGCGCCGAGGGCGACACGCGGACGGGCGCAGCGCTCACGTCGGACGAGGCGGAGGGCGCCGGGACGGCGCTGCTGGACCGGTGGCGGACCCTGCTCGACCGGGATGGCGACGTCGATCCGGAGTACGCCGCGCTCGACGCGCTGCGTTGATGTGAACGGCGCGACACGGTGTGGTCCGCACGCGTGTGTCGAGCCTCACGGCACGAGCACCACGACGTCGACGGTGACGTCGAAGGCGCGGCCGTCGCGCAGCACCGTGTAGGTCACCTGCTCCGGCTCGTCCTCGTCGTCGGCGCAGCCGCGCTCGGTGAAGAGGCGGCCGTCCGCGTGGGTGAGGACGTCGCCCGGGCGCAGGCCCGCGTGCTCCGCCGGCGTGCCCGGCAGCAGGCGCACGACCTCGGCGCCCTCGGGCCGGACCTGGAGCACGGCGCCCGTGCCGCGCTGCGGCTCGAGCCGCACGGGGCCCGGCCCGGCGGGCGACATGCGCAGGCGCTCGTTCCGCTGGTCGAAGGTGATGACGAACCGGCGCAGGACCTGCCAGCCGATGAGCTCCGTATCGCGCGTCAGCGACACGACGGGCTGCTCGAACACGAGCGGCCCGATGGTCAGGTCGTCGGCCAGGCGGCCGACGGGGCTCAGCTCGTTGTCGGACATGCCGTGCGCGAGGCGCAGCGGCACGGGGTCGGCCGCCCAGTCGAGGCGCGTGTCGCGGTCGAGCGCGATCGTGCCGGTGGACCCGCTGTCGACGAGCAGCCGGCGACGACCGCCGGCGACCTCGACGGAGAGCCACGGCCGGCGGTCGCGGCCGTCGGCGGAGAACACCTCGACGCCGTCGGGCGCCGGGAGCGAGCCGCGCGCGATGCGCATCTCGCTCGCCGGGTAGTCCAGCGTGAGCAGGAAGTCGTCGAAGGTGTCGAAGGGCAGGAAGACGTCGAACGGGCGGCCGAGCGCGCGCCCCAGGTGGTCGAGCTCGCGGACGCGCGGACGGAAGCGCGTGAAGCGGGCGCCGCCGACGGTCACGCCCTCGAGGCTCACGCGCTCGCCCGTCGCGACGCGCGTGCCGCTCGCGTGCTCGAGGCTGTCCGGGTCGATGTAGGCGGTCGTCGCGCCCGTGTCGAACACCGCGACGAGCTCGTGCACGCGGCCGCTCTCCTCCGACGTCCACTCGAGCGGCAGGATCCAGAGGCCGCGGCAGGTGTCGCGCGTGATGACGACCGGCTCGCCCGCGACCTCCGCGCGGCCGCCGCTCCGGGCGCACGCGACCGACGCGAGGAGCGCGGCGCAGGCGAGGACGACGATCGTCCGCGAGGTCATGCGAGCTGCTCCGGCGAGGCGTGCGGGACGGGTGGTGCGGCGGGCGGGCGACGATCCTAGCGTGACCGCGTCGCGGAGCTCCGCCGCGAATCCGCACGCGCGGATCCGGCGGCGTCCGCGCGTGCGCGTCGATGGCGGACCCCGGCGGGACGCGCGGCGCACCTGGACAGATCCGGGGAGCCCGCTAGCCTGGGAGCCGCGTCGCACCGCGCGCGCCCGCCGCCCCACGACCCGGACCGACACCATGCGCCCCACCGCCCGCTCCGCCCGCACGCTCGCCGCCCTCGCGCTCCTCGCCTCCGCGGCCTTCGCCGGCGGCACGACGACGGTCGCGACCTTCGACGGCGGCGTGAACCTCGGCGGCTGGACGTACGGCACGCCGCCCGCCGTGCTGCCGACCGGCGGCAACCCGGGCGCGTTCCTCGCGGGCGCGGTGGACACCTTCGCGCCGCTGCTCCGCACGACGGGCGACTCGGTGTTCACCGGCGACTGGCGCGCGCGCGGCGTGTCGTCCTTCGGCGTCGACCTCAAGACCTTCTCGACGCAGTTCCCCGCGATGCGCGAGTGCACGCTCATGCTGTCGAGCGGGAGCTGCTCGGTGTTCTTCCTCGGCACGGAGTTCGTGCCGCAGCCGGGCGCGGGCTTCGAGAGCTTCGACTTCGCGGTGGACAGCGCCTCGACGACGATGCCCGCGGGCTGGGCGACCTTCGGCACCTGCCCCGATCCGGACGTCGCGTGGAACAACGTCATCACCGACGTCACGCAGGTCACGGTCTTCTACGGCAACCCGACGTTCTTCTACATCTTCGACATCTGGGAGATGGGCGTCGACAACGCGCGCATCACCGAGGCGGACGATCCGTGGACGGACCTGGGCGGCGGGAGCGTCGGGGAGAACGGCGTGCCGCAGCTCGTCGGCACGGGCCCGCTCACCGCCGGCTCGTCGCTGGGCGTCGAGCTCACGAGCGGCCCCTCGAGCGACTTCGCGCTGCTCTGGATGGCGCTCGCGCCGACGCCCTTCGTCGCGATCGGCGGCACGGTGCACGCCTTCCCGTTCAACGCCCAGTTCCTCTCGGGGACGGACGCGTCGGGCGCGCTCGCCGGCTCGACGACGATGCCCGCCCTGCCGCCGGGCACGGAGCTCACGCTGCAGTTCGTGTGCCAGGACCCCACGTCGATCCACGGCCTCACGCTGTCGAACGGCGTGCGCGGGACGGTGCCGTAGTCCCCGCGACGTCGCAGGCGACCGCGGGCTCCGCCCTCGGCGGCTGAACCTCGTCACGAGCGGCGGAGCCGAGCGATCGCCGCCCCACCGACGTGCTGCCTGCGCCACTCCACCGGGTCCGATGCGCAGGAACCGCCGGCGGCGTCCTGAGCGGCCGCGGGCGCCGGCTCGGGTCACGTCCGTTGCGTCGCCGCGCCCGCCCGCGGTCCGCTCCAGGTCGCGGAGCCCTCCGCCGAACGCCCACCAGCCGGCGCCGCGCCAGGCCCTCGACCCACTACTTCCCGACGAGGAAGTGCGCCACGTCGCCGTCCTTCATGACGTAGTCGCGGCCCTCGGTGCGCAGGCGTCCCTTGGTGCGGATGGCCGCCTCGCTGCCGAGCTCCTCGAGGTCGCGCACGGAGTAGATCTCCGCGCGGATGAAGAGCTTCTCGAAGTCGGTGTGGATGACGCCCGCGGCGGTCGGCGCCTTGTCGCCCTGGTGGATGGTCCAGGCGCGGATCTCCTTCGGGCCGGCCGTGTAGAAGGTCATGAGCCCGAGCAGGTGGAACGCGCTCGCGACGAGCCGCTCGAGGCCGGAGCGCTCGAGGCCCAGGTCGGCGAGGAACTCGGCGCGGTCGGCGGCGTCCATCGCGGCGAGCTCGTTCTCGATCTGCGCGCAGAGCACGACGACCTCGCTGCCCTGCGCCTCGGCGTGCGCGCGCACGGCGGCGACGTGCGGCGAGTCTCCGCCGAGGTCGTCCTCCGCGACGTTGCACACGTAGAGCACGCGCTTCATCGTGAGCGGCATGTAGCGGCGCAGGATCGCGCGCTCGCCGTCGGTCCACGTCGCGGTGCGCAGCCACTTGCCGTCGTCGAGCCAGGCGGCGGCCTTCTCGAGGCACGCGAGGTCGGCCTTGGCCTCGGCGTCGTTGCCGCGCGCCTTCTTGGTCACCTTCTCGATGTTGCGGTTCACCATCTCCAGGTCGGACATGGCGAGCTCGAGCTCGATGACGCCGATGTCCCCCACCGGGTCGACCTGCCCGGCGACGTGGATGACGTCCGGGTCCTCGAAGCAGCGGACGACGTGCAGGATCGCCTGCGTCTCGCGGATGTTGCCGAGGAACTTGTTGCCGAGGCCCTCGCCCTTGCTCGCGCCGGCGACGAGGCCCGCGATGTCGACGATCTCGAGGACCGCGGGGATGACCTCCTGGGTCACGATGCGCTCGTTGATGGACGCGAGGCGGTCGTCCGGCACGGGCACGACGCCGACGTTCGGCTCGATGGTGCAGAACGGGTAGTTCGCGCACTCGGCGCCCGCGGCGGTCACCGCGTTGAAGAGGGTGGACTTGCCCACGTTGGGCAGCCCGACGATGCCGCAGGCCAGCTTCACGGCGCGCTCCGTGTTCTCGGGGGGAGGGCTCCGCCGACACGGGTCTTGCCGACCGATGGGCGGAGGCGGCGCATCCTACCCGCGCGGTCGACCCGAGTCGACGGGATGCGCGGCGCGCGGGCCGCTCCCGGCGGCGCGCGGCCGGCCCGCGCGGCCTACACGCCCGTCGAGGCGATGCGCTGCTTCTCGGCCCGACGGGCGAGCAGCAGGCCGAGCTCGTAGAGCACCGCCATGGGGATGGCCACGAGCACCTGCGTCACGACGTCGGGCGGCGTCATGATCGCCGCGAAGACGAGCGTGAGCACGAGGGCCATGCGGCGGTTCGAGGCGAGCGTCGCGTACTGCATCATGCCCGCGCGGACGAGCAGCCACATGAGGATGGGCAGCTCGAACACGAGGCCCATGAGCAGCGTGAGCGAGCGCAGGCTCGCGAAGTACTCGGAGAGCGTGATGCTCGCGCCGGCCACGTCCTCCTGGAGGAACGTGAGCAGGATCGGGTAGGCGAGCTGCAGCAGGACCGTGAAGCCGAACACGAGCCCGAGCAGGAAGAGCCCCACCGCGAACGGGAACGCCTTGTAGACCGCCTTGCGCTCGCGCTCGAGCAGGCCGGCGGCGACGAAGCTCCACACCTCGCGCAGGAAGACCGGCGCGCCGCCGAGCAGCGCGAACGAGCCCGCGACCTTCATCGCGAAGATGAACGCCTCCGCCGGCCGGATGAACACGAGCTTGCCCGGGTCCGGGTCGCCGTTCTCGACGATGCGCTGCCGCGCCCACTCGTAGGGCAGCATCACGAAGCGGATGAGCTCGTCCTTGAGGTAGAAGCCCACGAAGAAGAGGACGACGAAGGCGATGAACGAGCGGATGAGGCAGCGCCGCAGCTCCTCGAGGTGCGCGCGGAGCGGCATGCGCGACGCCTCGAGGCGCGCGTGGTCCGGGTCGCCGTCGCCGCCGGGGTGCCGTGCGCCGGAGGGCGCGCCGCCCGCAGCCGGCTCGTCGCGGACGTCGCCCGTCACGCCGTCACCTCGCGGAACACGCCGTCGTCACCGCGCTCGGCCGCCGTCGGGACGGCGTCCACGCGCGCGCAGTCGTCGAGGTCTGTGCCGAGGCCCACGTCCGACAGCTTGCGGCCCGAGAGGCTGCGCCGCAACAGACCCCGGAGGTCGTGCTTCCACGCATCGAAGAGCGCCGCCGCGACGCGCGCGCCGTCGCCCGGCTCCGCGCCGCCGAGCAGCGCGAGGCTCCCGGCGAGGCAGCCCGCCGCCGCGACGTCGTCCGCCGCGACCCGCCCGCCGCTCCCCGCGCACACGAGGAGCACGTCCTCGGCGCCGCCGTCGACGAGCGCGCGGGCCGTCGCCTCCGCGTTGACGAGCGCGCCCGCGAGCACCCGGCCGGCGGCGGCGCAGCGCTCGACCGCGCGCGTGCCGTTCGTCGTCGTGAGCACGACGTCCCGGCCCTCGCAGACCGACGCCGTGAAGTCGCACGGGCTGTTGCCGAGGTCGAAGCCCTCGGGCGGCAGGCCGCCCCGCTCCCCCACGAGGAGCGCGCCGGTCCGGGCCGCGAGCGCCCGCGCCTCGTCGACGCCGCCGACGGTCGTCACGCCCCGCGCGCCGGCGGCGAGCGCCGTCACGAGCACCGTCGTCGCGCGGACCACGTCCAGCACGACGACGGCCGTGCCGTCACCGAGGTCCCCGGGGACCAGGAGCTGCTCGAGGGCGACGTCGACGCGCACGGTCGGTCGTCGCGTGCCGGGCGGGCGCCCGGCTCAGTAGCGCAGGAAGGCCTCGAGCTCGGGCAGCCGGATGATGCGGATGCCGAGCTGCTCGGCGCGCCGGTACTCGTCGGTGTCGACGAGGTCGGGCGCGTCCTCGCCGGCGGCGAGGCTCTTCTCGCCCACGACGAGCACGTCCGTCGTCGGGCTCACCGCGCCGTCGACCTCGGCGCCCAGCTCCTCGAGACGCTGCGTCGCGAACTCCTTGCTCATGGTGAGCGGGAAGTCGCCGAGCAGGAAGAAGTGCAGGGTGCGGTTGCGAGAGAAGTGCGGGTTGCGGATGAGGTCGCCCGGCAGGATCGGGTCGAAGGCGTTGGGCTCGCCGAGCAGGCCGACCATGGCCGTGTCGGAGGAGACCGAGCGCACCTCGACCTTGCCGCGGCTCACGAGCTGGCCGCTCTTGCCGCGGCGCAGCAGCTCGAAGCGCGTGCCCGCCTTGAGGCCGTCACGGCCGCCGACGTCGATCCACGCCACGTCGCCCGTGTCGCTCACGGAGATGAGCTCGCCGTCCGGCTGCTCCGGCTCGATGGGCTGGCGGTGGTCGGCGAGCGACGCGATGAGCGCCTCGTAGTTCGCGGTCGCGCGGCGCATCTCCTCCTCGGCGTCGGCCAGCGCGCGCTCGGCGGAGCGCTTGTCGGCGTCGAGGCGCGTGTTCTCGTCGGTGATGTCGTCGATGCGGCCCTGGTCGTTGTCCGCCTGCCGCGACGCCGCGTCCTGCGCGTCGGCGAGCTGCGCGCTCAGCGAGTCGACCTGGCTCTTGTAGTTGCTCTCGATCTGCGAGGTCCGCGACTCGGCGGCCTGGCGCGCGGCGCGCTCCTTCTCGAAGTCGGCCTTCGCGGAGGACACGGCGGCGCGGGCGGCCTGGACCTCGGCGAGGAGCTTGGTCACGGCGCCGTCGAGCGTGACGTTCGCCTCGCCCAGCGTCGCACCGAGGCTGCCCTTCACCGTGTCGAGCTGCGTCCGCATGGCGGTCACGTCGGACTTGGCGTTCGGGGTGCCGTCCGTGAAGCCGGCCACCTTCGACACGTTGGTGAACTGCTCGTTGAGGCTGTCCCAGCGGGTCTCCCACTCGGCGCGCTCCTGGAGCGCGGCCTGGGTGCGCTGGTCCGCCGTCGCGATGCTGTCGTTGGTGACGTACAGCAGGTACAGCGTCCCCAGCCACAGGATCATGATGACGATGAGCCAGTTCGTGTTCACGGCGCCGGCCTGGCGCCGGGAGGTCGGGGTGGGCTTGGTCACGTGTCCTCGTCTTGTTGCGTGGGAGTCCGTCGCCGGAGGCTGTCGGCGGGGCCGGATCATAAGGAAGGAGCCCGTCCGGTCGGGGCACCGGTGGGCGCGGATTATAGGCGGGGCCCGCCGAGGCGGCAACGCGGCCGGAGAGGCCGGAGCGGGCCTCCCGTGGCCCGCGGGGCCGGGGGCGACTACGCTGGCGGGCCTCATGGGCGTCGTCATCGGATTGCTCGGCGGGGTGGCGAGTGGCAAGTCCACGGTCGCGCGCCTCATGGCCCGCCGGGGGGTCGTCCCGGTGGACGCCGACGCCCTGGCCCGGGAGGTCGTGGCGGAGCCGGAGGTCCTCGCGGCGCTCGCGGAGCGCTTCGGCGCGGACGTCCTGGACGCCGAGGGACGCCTGGATCGGGCACTCCTGGCCGATCGGGCCTTCTCGAGCGACGCGGCCACGGCCGACCTCAACGCCCTCGTCCACCCGGCCGTGCGGGAGCGGATCGCGGCCGAGCTCGACGCCGCCGGCGACCGCCCGGTGGTCCTCGACGTGCCGCTGCTGCTCGACTCGCCGCTCGCGGACCGGGTCACGCACTGGGTCTTCCTCGAGACGACGGCGGCGGTCCGGGACGCCCGGGCGGCCGACCGCGACTGGGCCCCGGACGAGCGCGCCCGGCGCGAGGCGCGGCAGGCGGCGCTCGCCGAAAAGCGGGCGGCCGCGGACCACGTGCTGGAAAACAACGGGGATATCGAGGATCTTGGGCGCCGGGTCGACGCCCTGCTCGGCGAGCTCGGCGTCCCGATCTGACCCACGCGCGGCGAGCGCCGGGCCTCCCGGGGAGCATGGGCAAGCAGCCCTCCGGAGCCCCACGGACACCTCTTCCTCGCCCGGCGTTCCTCCTCTTCCCGGTCGCCCCGGCCCCCTCCCTCCGCACGCCTCCTCCATGGCCAGGCCCTCCAAGAACCGCACCCGTGACCGCGAGGAGCCCGACGTGCTGCGCGTCGAGGACGTCTCCGAGATCCCGCAGGACGCCCTCGCCGAGACGGAGGGCGAGACGGACGACCTCGTCGAGCCGGCCGCGCGCCCGCGGTACGTGAAGAAGGCGCCCGCGTTGCCGGGCATGAAGGACCACCCCGACCCCGCCGACCTCTCGGAGCTCGCGGCGCTTCCGGTGCCGGAACTCGTCACGCGGCTGCGCGGCTACGGCATCGACTGCCACGAGGGCATCGACCGCAGCAAGTTGCTCGTGCTCCTCATGCGCAACTCGGACAAGCTCGAGCTGCGCATCGTCGGCGAGGGCCAGATCGAGCTCATGCCGGACGGCTACGGCTTCCTGCGGTCCGCGCGCAACACCTTCCTCCCGTCGCCGGACGACCTCTACGTCTCGCCCGCGCTCGTCAAGGAGTTCGGGCTGCACGCGGGGATGCACGTCAAGGGCCGCATCAAGCGCGGGCGTCGCAAGGACAAGTACTTCGCGATCGAGGAGATCCTCGAGATCAACGGGAAGGACCCGGAGCACGCGAAGACCATCACGCCCTTCGAGGAGATGACGCCGGTCTTCCCGGACAAGCGCATCCTGCTCGAGACGGACGACGCGCGGGACTTCAGCGCGCGCATCGTCGACCTCGTGGCGCCCATCGGCTTCGGGCAGCGCGGCCTCATCGTGTCGCCGCCGCGCTCCGGCAAGACGATGATGCTCAAGGCGCTCGCGAACGCGATCACGACGAACTACCCGGAAACGCACCTGCTGGTCTTCCTCGTGGACGAGCGTCCCGAGGAGGTCACGGACATGATGCGGACGGTGCGCGGCGAGGTCATCGCGAGCACCTTCGACGAGCCGCCGCAGCGGCACGTGGCCGTGGCGGAGCGCGTCGACGAGCGCGCGCGCAGCCTCGTCGAGTCGGGCTACGACGTCGTGCTGCTCATCGACTCGATCACGCGGCTCGGGCGCGCGTTCAACGCGGCGGCGCGCACGTCGGGCCGCATCCTGTCGGGCGGCATCGAGTCCAAGGCGCTCCAGAAGCCCAAGCGGCTCTTCGGCGCGGCGCGCAACATCGAGGACGGCGGCTCGCTCACGATCCTCGCGACCGCGCTCATCGAGACGAACTCGCGCATGGACGAGGTCATCTTCGAGGAGTTCAAGGGCACCGGCAACATGGAGATCGTGCTGAGCCGCGCGATCTCCGAGCAGCGCATCTGGCCCGCCATCGACGTGCACAAGTCGGGCACGCGCATGGAGAACCTGCTCTTCGACCCGCAGGAGGCGGAGTTCGTCACGCTGCTCCGCACGGCGCTCGCCGACCTCACCCCGGTCGACGCGATGGAGAACCTCCTGCGCCGCATGAAGAAGACCGCGACGAACGTCGAGTTCCTGCTGAGCCTGCGCAGCGCGAAGTTCTAGGCGGCGGCTCGCGCCGGGCGGCGCGGGACGTCGGTGGCGCCGCGCCCGTCGGGTACGCTGCGCGCCGTGGACACCCGCACGTTCTTCGACCGCGTCGAGGCCGGCGACACCGACGGCGTCGCGGCCGCCCTGCGCGACGAGCCCGCGCTCGCACGCGCCGTCGCCGACGAGGCGGGGGCGCCCGGCGGCGTCGCGGGTCACACGGCGCTCCACCACGCGGTGGCGCACGGGCACCTCGGCGTGCTCGACCTCCTGCTCGACGCGGGCGCCGACGCCGAGGCGCGCAACGGCGACGGCCGCACGCCGCTCCACGACGCGTGCGAGTTCGGCCGCGACGACCTCGGCGACCGGCTGCTCGAGCGCGGCGCGACCTTCGACGTCTGCTCGGCGGCCATCCGCGACCGGCAGGACGTCGTGCGCGCGCTGCTCGACGACGACCCGGCGCTCGTCGACGACCGGAGCACGGGCCTCTCGCCGCTCGGCTGGGCGTCCTACGGGGACCGCGCGGACATGGCGCGTCTCCTGCTCGCGCGCGGCGCGCGCCACGACGACTTCGAGATCCTGTGCGCGGCCGCGGTCGGGCACGTCGCCGTGGGCCGCGTGCTCCTCGACGCGGGCGCCGACCCGGACGGCGCGGACGCCCGCGGCACGACCCCGCTGCTCATGGCCGTGCAGCTCCGGTACACCTGCGACGCGAGCGCCTTCGTGCGCATGCTCCTCGAGGCGGGCGCCGACCCGTGCAGGCGCGACGCGCGGGGACGCACGCCGCGCGAACTCGCCGAGGCCTGCGCCGAGGCGGTCGCCGCGCACGACGCGACGCAGCCGCCCGCGCACCGGCGCCGCTACGACCTCGTCGTCGAGGCGCTGCGCGAGGCCGGCGGCTGACGGCGGCGGTCGTCCGGGCGCCGCTCAGTCGAGGATGACCACCGAGCCGCTCACGGAGATCGTGGCCTTCGTGGGATCGAACTCGAGGTCGGAGAGGTCCGGCTTCACGCCCGTCGCGCCGTAGTCGATGGCGAGCGGCAACCCGATGGCGCACACCGGGTCGAGGCTCGAGATGGGCAGCTGGACCGACGCGCCCCAGTAGCCGTCGATGCCGTAGGACCCCGGAGGCTCACCCGTCGGGTCGAGGTCCGGCTTGGCGACCGACGAGTCGATGAGGAAGGTCGGGAGGAACGTGAGCGTGATGACCTGCGGCCAGATCACGGGGGTGTAGCAGCTGATGGGCAGCCGCTGCGACGGCGGGCCGGCGGGGATGTCCACGAGCAGGCCGGACGTGGGCGGGAGCCCGAGCACGCCGCCCCAGTCGATCTGGACCCACACGACGTGGATCCCACCCGGGCTGCCGCCCACGGGCGCGTTGTCCCACAGCATGAAGCCGATCGTCGGCACGGCGGAGCCGGGCGTCTGGTTCGGGAGCCCGCTCGAGCCGAGCGTGCCGCCCGCGCCCGTGAGCGACACGCCGCCGTGGCGACCGATGTCGCCGCCGCCGTTGGGGTTGCCCGGACCCATCGGCCCGAACGACGGCGTCGAGTAGTACACACCCGACGCGTTCGCGCCGACGGGCGCGAGCACCTCGTGGATGACCGGCTCGGTCGACGTGGCGTAGAAGTCGTACTCCATGTTGGAGAAGAAGGTCTGGAGCTGCGTGATGTCGGCGTCCGTCGCCACGGTGTTGCTCGTGTACGTGTTGAGCTCGTCGGTGGACATCGCCCAGTACTGGTTGCCGTTGCCCGACGTCGTCGCCCAGTGCCACCAGCCGTCGACGTGGTCCTTGGACGTCACGACCGACGGCAGCCACGTGAACTCGACGATCCAGCACTCGTCCGCGGACGGGATCGCGAGCGTCGCGCAGGCCGCCGCGATGACCTCCGCGTTGCCGCCCAGGCTCGCCGGCACGAGGCCGTTGTTCGGCAGGAGGAAGTCCGCGCCGATCGGGTTGCACGGCACGACGGCCGTCCCGATCATGAAGTTCACCGACGCACCGGGCGGCACGCTGTACGGCAGCACGCCGGTGACCGGATCCGCGCCGATCGGGAGACCGCCCACGGCGCAAGACGGCCGGACGAACACGTCCTGATCGTTGTTGTTGCGCCCGGTGAACTCGACCCAGAGCAGCGCGGGGAAGTCGATCTCCAGCGGACCGCCGCCCATGACGCACACCGACTCGAAGAACGACGCCTGCTTGTAGCCGAAGTTCCCGAGCGCCGTCTTGGAGTTGCCGCGCAGGTCGTTGCCGTCGATCCAGGTGCCGATGCCGTCGCGACCGGGCTCCTGGTCGCCGCCCGCGCCGAGGCCGATGTACATGGCGTCCATGCCGTTGCTCAGGACGTGCCAGTTGCGCTCGCTCTGCGCGGCGGCATCCGACGCCGCCGACACGACAAGGCACAGACACGCGACGTACGCGCGGACACGGCTCGGGACACGACGGCCCATGGCGCTCCTCCAGCTCCGGGGATCGGACGTGATCGCTGTCGCGACCTCGATCCGATCAGCGCAAACGCGGCACCGTGCGGACAAACTCCCCCGGGCTCGGGAGAGCCGCCGCCGTCTCAGAAGAACGCGATGCCGAACACGGCGATCGCGAGGGCGGTGTCGCGCGAGGCCGCGGTGACCCGCAGCGCGAGCTCCTTCGCGGCGTCCTCGGGACCGTTGTCGCGGACGAGCTGCAGCACCGCGTAGTCGCTGCCGCGCAGCGCGGTGACCACGCCCTCGCGGTCGGCCCGCTTGAGCTCCTGGATCTGCTTGTACGACAGCCGCCCCGTGAGCACGGAGCCCATGCCGAGCCGCTTGAGCTCGTCGACGAACCGCTGCCCGTAGGTCGCGCCCTCGCCGCCGCCCTCGAGCTCGTCCTGCAGCGCGTCCACCTCGTCGAGCAGGCCGAGGAAGCGTCGGCCGAACGCCGTCAGCGGGTACTCGACGCGCGGCGGGATCTCGTCGTACGCCACGCGCTCCACGAGACCGAAGCGCACGAGCTTGCGCAGCCGCTCGTTGAGCACCTTGGTCGAGATGCCGGGGCAACGGCGCTCGATCTCCGAGGGCCGGTCGAGTCCGTCGCGGATCGACGCGAGCACCTGGAGCGACCACTTGCAGCCCACGATGGAGCGCAGCATCTCGCTCACGGGCGGGCGATCGTCGGCGTTCGTCACGGCGGGTCACTCACCGGAAAGTCAGGGACGCACTTCGCGGTACGGGAGTTGCGGCGCCGGACGGCGCGCGCGATCGTCCCGGCACGTCGACGCGACGCGGCGTCGACGCGCACCCCATCCTCCCCCACAGGAGTCCTCCCGTGAAGACCCAGGCCGTCTACTACCACGCCGGTTGTCCCGTGTGCGTCACCGCGGAGCGTTCCGTCGTGGCCGCGCTCGACCCGCAGCGCTTCGACGTGGAGATCGTCCACCTCGGCGAGGCCGGGGACCGCATCGCCGAGGCGCGCGCGGCGGGCGTCGTCTCCGTGCCGGCGCTGCGGCTCGGCGACGAGACGTTCCACATCAACCACGGCGCCGACCTCGACGCGCTCGAGGGCTGAGCCGGATCGCCGGGGGGCCGGCGCGCGCCCGCCCCCCGGTGCCGGGCCCCGGTGCCGGGCCCGGGCATCAGGGCGCGACGGTCACGCCCTTCCAGAACGCGACGCGTCCCTCGATGGACTTCGCGGCCTCCTTCGTGTCCGGGTAGGTCCAGGCCGCGTCGTCGTTGCGCTGCCCGTCGACGACGACGTGGTAGTAGCTCGCGGTGCCCTTCCAGCCGCACACGCTCGTCGTGTCGCTGGGCTCGAAGTGCTCGCGGACGAGGGCGTCCGCCGGGAAGTAGTGGTTGCCGTCGACGACGACCGTGTCGTCGCTCTCGGCGATCGTGCGACCGTTCCAGGTGGCCTTCATGGGCGCGGGCTCCGCGGGGGGAGGCGCAGGGTAGCACCGCGGCGCGCCACCGTCGCGCGGGGTCAGCCGTCCCGTCGGGTCACCGCGACGTCGCCCGCGCGCGCGCCGGGCGCGAGCGACCAGCCGTCCGCGAGCTCGAGCGTCCAGCCGTCGCCGTGGAGCGTCGCGGCCGAGGCGGCGGCGTCCGCCGGCGCGGGCACGCGGAACGCCGAGACGCGTCCGTCCCCGTCCCGCAGGAGCAGCGCGCCGCCGGACGACACCGCGAGCCGCCCCCACGCGTCGGTGGCGGTGATCGTGTCGTACACCTGCCCGAGGTCGGGGACGTTCTCCTCGCGGTAGGGGTCGAAGGTGAAGCTCACGGACGGCGTCGCGGAGAGCTCGAGCACCGGCCCGTCGACGAAGCGCTCACGGTAGCGCGCGATCCGGGCCTGTCGCGCGCGCTCCCGGTCCGACTCCTCGAGGAGCACCTGCTCGCCGTCGTACACCGCGAGGCGCTGCTTCGCGCGGGCGACCGGGTCGTCCGGCAGCGTGACGTCGTACGCCGCGGCGAGCCGCGCGCCGAAGTCGACCGTGCCGGCGAAGCCGTCGCGCCAGGAGGCGCCGCCGCCGCGCGCCGCGTCCGCGAGGTCGAGCAGCACGCCGCACGCCGGGCCGCTCACGTACGCGAAGGAGCGCGCGTGGCGGTCGGCGCGCTCGCTCCCCGAGAGCCGCGCCGCGACGGCGCCCGCGCGGACGTCCGCCGGCTCGGCGAGCACGTAGCCGGTGTACTCGCAGACCCCCTCGTTGCTCTCGAGCGCGACCTCCGCGTCGTGCGCGTCGGGATACACGGCGTGGCGCGCCGCGCGGAACACGAGCGCGTCGGCGACGGCGCCGCGTCGCGCGTCGGCGTCCGTCGCGCGCAGGGCCGCGGCGAGCGCGCGCCACTCGAGCCGCAGCCACGCGCGCCCCCCGCCCGTGTCGAGGTGCACGTTCGCGGCCGCCGGGAACGCGCACGTCCCGAACGACGGCTGGACGCGGTGGACCAGCTCGTGGACGAGCAGCCGCACGCGGTCGCGCTCGGCGCCCGGCAGCGGCCAGATGACCGTGGTCCACGACACGCCCTGCCAGTCCTGCGCGGTGTTCGCGATGCCGATGCCGTCGGCGATGGGCCCGGCGAACACGCCGTCGGCGACCTCCTCGAGCACGCCGTCCGGGTCGGCCCGGTTCGCGATCATCGTCCACGAGGCGGGGTGCACGAAGAGCATGCGGCCGTAGAGCGCCTCGCCCCACAGCGCACCGTCGTCACGCTCGGAGGCGGCCCGCGCTTCCGCGAACGCGCGCGCGGCGGCGTCCGGATCGATGCCGTCCGCGACCGACGCGAGGCGCGCGGCGGGCGTCGCGAGCCACGGCACGAGCGAGACGAGGACGAGGCAGGCGGCGGGCAGCGTCATGGGGTGTCTCCCGGTCGGGACGACGGCCGACCGTCCCAGGTGATGCGGTCGTCGTGGAGCGCGATGCGGAACTCGAGGGCGCCGTCCGCGGCCAACACGTCGAGCGCGGCGGGTGTCTGGTGCCAGCGCGACGCGTCGAGCACGCGCCCGCCGACGGCGACGCCGCGCACGCGGTCCCCGTCGAACACGAGCTGGAACGGGCCGGCGGCGTCGGAGGCGAAGACCGTGCGCGGCCCGTCCTCCCCGAGCGACGGGCCGGCGAGCAGCGCGACGACGACCGCCGCGAGCAGCCCGGCCGTCCACGACCCGCGGTGCGGTTCCCCGCGCACGACCGCGACGAGCCGCTCGCCGACCTCCGACCGCGCGCGACGGCGCCCGCCGCGCCCCGTGAGCGCCGCCGCCGCGCCGCGCGCGTCGGACGTGCCGGTGTCGCGCGCCTCCCCGAGCACGCCGCGCGCGCCTTCCGCGAGGAAGTCGAGCGTGTCCACGAGCGCCTCGGCGTACGGGCGGCGACCGCGCGGGAACGCCTCGAGCAGCGCCGCGTCGCGCGCGCGCTCCTCCCAGCGTCGCAGCTGCGCGGACGCGATCCACGCGAGCGGGTTCCACCACCACGCGACGAGCACGACCCCCTCGAGCAGGCGCACCCACGGGTCGCGGCCGGCGAGGTGCATGAGCTCGTGCCCCAGGACGAGACGACGCTGCGTCGGCGAGAGGCGCGCGAGGAGCGGCGTCGGCAGCACGAGCGTCGGCCGGAACGGACCGGCGACGCACGGCGGCAGGCACGCGTCGACGAGCCGTGTGCGCGGCGGCGCGGCGAGCCCCGCGCGGCGTGCGAGCACGGCGACCTCCTCGACGAGCGCGGCGGACGCCGGACGACCGCGCGCCGCGAGCCGCCGGAACCTCCACGCGCCCGCGACGGCGCTCGCCGCGACGAGCGCCGAGCCGACGAGCCACGTCGCGACGAGCGCGTCGGCGAGCGCACCCCGCGCGGCGAGCGCGCGCCGCGGGTCGTCGTGCAGGCTCGCGGCGTGCGCGAGCACGGTCGCGGCGAGGTCGGCCGTCGGCTCCGCGAGCCGCCACACCGGCGGCGTCACGAGCTTCACGAGCACGAGCAGCCACAGCCCGCGCGCGACGCGCGGCGACGTCCCGCGCCGCGCGACGAGCGCCGCGAGCAGCGCGAGCGCCGCGGCGCCGAGCGACTGCTCGATCGGGTACGTCGCCCAGGGGCTCATGCGTCGGCTCCGTCGTCGGGGGCGGCGTCGTCGTCCGGTCCGCGCGGGCCGACGGCGTCGGCGCCGGGCGGGTCGCCGTCGGGGAGCTCCTCGAGCAGCCTCCGGAGCTCGGCGCGCTCCTCGGCGTCGAGCGCGCGGGCGCGCACGAGCTGGCTGAGCAACGGCACGAACGACCCGTCGCAGAGCCGCTCGGAGAGCTGGGCCAGGCGCGAACCGAGGAACGCGTCGCGGTCGACGACGGCCAGGAAGCGGTGCGCGCGGCCGGAGCGGTCCCGCCGGACGAAACCCTTCTCCTCGAGCCGGTCGAGGAGCTTCTGCACCGTGGCGTACTGGGCCGCCCCCCCGTCCGGGTAGAGCGTGTCGCACAGGCTGCGGATCGTCGCGTCCCCGGCCCACAGCTCCTCGAGGATGCGCAACTCGGTGTCGGTGACGGCTTTGCGGGGATCGCTCATGTCAGTCAGACAGGCTGACTGATGGTGCCGCCGGCCGTCAAGGGGGAGGCCCGTGGCGCAACCGGGGCGCGCGCAACCGGGGCGCGGGCCTAGGGCACGACGGACAGCAGGCCCTGCGTCGCCGTGAAGCCGGCGGGGCCCGAGGCGTCCGGGCACCAGCCCTGCCAGGCGAGCGTCGCGCCCGACGGGAGCGCGGGGAAGGCCGTCCCGAGCACGAGCCGCCCCTCGACGTCGAGCGGGAAGAGCCGGATGACGTCGGGCGCGGGCACGAGCGTGCCGCCGTAGAACGGCACGCTCACCGTGCCGAAGCCTGCGACGAGATAGACCTGCCCGAAAGACGGTCCGCCCCGGACCGTGACGCTGATCGGGCTGCCCGGCGCGAGCGTGCCGCAGCCCTCGAGCGTCGGCGCCGGCCCCCCGCCCGCGAGCGCGCCGCCGAGGTCGCTCCACGGGTCGACGTGCGGCACGCCCGTCACGTCGAGCAGCCAGTCGAGGCGGTGGCACGCGACGGCCTCCGTCATGCCCGCCGGCACGACGGCGTCCTCGATGCCGTTCGCGATCGCCGGGTTCACGAGCACGAGCTCCGTCCCCGGCATGACGAGCTCCCACGCGAAGCCCGACCACACGCTGTGCGGGTCCGTCTCCGTGCCGCCCGTCCACGGTTGCGTCTCGTAGCCGGTGCCGTCGTTGTCCGCGCCGTAGTAGAGGTAGAGCGGGAGCGCGGCGTTGAGCGGCGCGACGCCCGGCGCGAGCCCGAAGACGAGCGGGCTCGCCGCGTCGAGCCACGCGCCGTCGACCTGGGCGAGCTCGTCCGCGGGCGTGTCGTAGTCGCCCGCCGTCGCGACGGGCCAGTGCCACGCGTCGAAGGTCGCGGGCGGCTTCGTCGGCGCGAGCGCCGGCCACCACGTGACGCCGCCGCCGAGCAGCGCGCCGGCGACGCGCGTCGGCATCGTCTCCTGGCCCTGCGCGTTCGGCCACAGGTCGCCGCGGTCGGGGCCGAGCACGCACCACATCCACACGATCGCCGCGGCGCTCGTGCCGTGCGCGACGAGCCGGTCCGGGTCGATGCCGAGCGACGCCGCGTTCCAGCGCAGGTGCTGCACGAGCATGACGACGTCCTTCTGCGGCATGGGTCGCAGCGCGTCGAGATACGGCGCGACGACGCCGGAGTAGCCGGGCGGCACGCCGGCCTCCGGCGGCACGAAGAGCCCGTTGCCGGGGTACGTCTCCGGGTTGCCCGTCGCGCCGCCGCGCGAGACGGTGCAGGTCGCCGTGACGACGGCGACGCCGGCCTCGAGCGCGTCGTGCAGCAGGCCGTCGATCGGGGCGATGACGTCGAGCGGGTCGCTGCGCGTGAACGCCGCGAGGTCCAGGTCGACGAGCACGGGCCAGCCGGTCGGCGGCGTCGGGTCCGTCGGCAGGAATAGCCGGTAGACCTGGGCGGCGTGCGGCGCGGGCACGGACGGGCCGGCGTAGGAGGTCGGCGGTCCCGCGGGCAGGTACGCCGCCGTCTGCGCGGCCGCCGACGACGCGAGCACGGCGAGCAGGCACGCGAGGAGCGGGAGGCGCGGGATCATGACGGCGGCGACGGCGAGGACGGCTTCGATCGGCGCGGGGCCGACGCGGGGGTCGTCCAGGGTATCGCGGTTCCGACGGGCCGCCCACCGGCCGCCCGGCCGTCGCGCGCGGGGCGCGTCCTCACGATGCGTGGTGGACGACCCGCCCGTCAGCCGCCCGCGGGCTCACCGCCGCCGGCGGCGCGCACGACCTCGACGGGCGCCCAGCCGCGGCCGCCCGCGCGCGTCTCGAGCAGCCGCCACCCGTCGCGCACCTCCTCGTCCGAGACGACGCTGCCCGGCCCGAGGCGGAAGAGCACCTTGCCGTCCGGCACGGGCTCGGCGCGCACGGCGGTCCCGTCGACGACGACCGCGCGGCGCGCGTCCCGGGCGCGCGCGAGGTCGTTCGCGGCGACCGTCCCCGCGGCCGCGACGGCGACCGCGACGGCGACCCACGCCGTCCGACGCCCGCCCTTCCCCGCGCGCACGAACGCGAGCAGCAGGAGCGCGACCGCCACGAGCCCGCCGGCGATGCGGTCGACGTCCGCGTCCGTGAAGCGCAGCGGCAGGCGGTAGAGCGTCGTCGTGAACTGCGAGACCTCGTCGGCCGGATCCCCGAGGCGGGCGCGCACGAGGTCGAGGTTGCGGGCGACGCGCGGGTCGCCGGGACGCGCGCGCCACGCGGCCTCGAGGTGCCACACGGCCTCGCCCCAGTCGTCGAGACGCGCGGCCGCGGTGCCGGCGTTCGCGTGGAGCACCGCGCGGCGGCCGGCGTCCGGCTCGCGCGCGGCGAGCGCGGCGAAGGCGTCGCGCGCGGCGGCGTACGCGCCGGCGGTGTAGGCCGCGACGGCGTCTTCGAAGTCCGACGAGGTCGCGGCGGCCGACGGGTCCGCGCCGACCTGCGGCGTCGCGCCGCTTTCGGCGTCCGGCCGCCCGTCCTGCGTCTGCGGCATCGCGCCGACGACGCCCGCGAGCACCCCGTCGACCTGCGCCGACAGCGGCGCGCCGACGAGCACCGCCGCGGCGAGCGCCGCGATCACGAGCACCCTCGTCCCGTGCGCGCGGTGTCTCGTCACGTCGCGGCCTCCACGGCGTCGGCGAGCGCCCGCGCCTCGGCGCGCAGCGCGTTGAGGTCCACGGTCGCGCCGCCGAGGTACGCGGCCTCCCAGCCGCCCACCGTCGCGACGAGCCGGTCCGCGAGCGCCGCGTCGCGCGCGCGCAGACGCTCCGCCGCCTCCTCCGCGGTGAGCCCGCCCGGCGGCCCGTCGAGCCGCGACGCGAGGTAGCGCGAGAACGCCGAGCCCGCCTCCGCGGGTCCGTCCGCCGCGGCGAGCGCCTTCTCGAGCGTGCCGCGCGCGCCCTTGCGCACGACCTTTTCCGGGTGCGCCTCGCGCCAGCGCCGACGCCGCGTCGTCGTCTCGACCGCGAGCAGCACGAGCAGCGCGACACCCGGCGCGAGCCAGGCCGGCAGCCCGTCGCCGCGCGGCCCGGGCAGCTCCGTCCGGATGCTCTCGAGGTCGTTGAGCACCTCCTCGGGCGCCGCGAGCTCCGTGAGGCCGCCGTCGCCGCCGGGCGTCACGTCGAGCGGGAACGGCCCGACGGTGCGCGTCTCGTAGCGGCCGGCCTCCGTGTCGAAGAAGCTGAACGTGAGCGCCGGGATCTCGGTGACGCGCGCGTCCTTGGGCGACAGCTCGAACTCGAGCACGCGCGCGCCGGCGCCCTTGTCGCTGTCCTTGCCGAAGAGGCGGAAGTCGTCGAGCTCCTGCTCGTAGGCGGGCCACTCGACGAGGTCGAGGTTCGACGGGCCGGTGCCGTCGTTGCGCAGCGTGAGCGTCAGCGTGCAGCTCTCGCCGACGGACAGGCTCGTGGGCCGCGCGGCCCCGCCGAAGACGAAGCGCCCCACGGCGTTCGTGTACGACGGCGGCCGACCGTCGAGCGGCGTCGGCCGGACCGTCACCGCGGGGCCCGACGCCGTCGCGTCCGTGACGAGCACGCGCGTCGGCACGACCGTGCCGCGCCCGAAGAGCCCCGGGAACAGCGAGTCGCGCTCGCGACGCGACTCGATGACGAGGCGCGCGCTGAACCGCGCGTCCGGCAGCGTGAGCGTCCCCGCCTGCGTCGCCATCATGGGGACCGTCGTGCGGAACACGAGCCGCGAGCCGCCGCCGACGATCTCGCGCGTCTGGCACAGCGGCACCTCCGCGGCGCCGCCGTTCACGGGCATGGGGAAGACGGAGCGGCAGTTCGGGTGCGGGATGTCGCGCGGGTGCAGCCCCGGCGTGCCGGAGATCCACGGCAGCTCGAGCTCGATGCCGCCGCGCGGGATGACGTCCTCCGCCTCCGGCTTGATCATCGCCACGACCTCGAGCTCGAGGATCTGCCCGACCCACAGCTCGTCCGTGGACGGCTTGATCTCGAGCGTCACGAGGTCGTCGGAGATGAGCGAGCTCGGCGCGACGCGCACGCGCTGCACGTCCGTCTCGAGCTCGGTGCCGCGGCAGTTGAAGCGGAAGGGCGGCACGACGAGCTCGCCGGCGAGCTCGGGCACGAGCTCGAACTGCCAGCTCGTCGCGACGGAGTTCGTGAGGCGCCCGGTCCGGCTGTCGAATGCCTGGTAGCGCTGCGTGCGCGGGCCGCCGCGGAAGTGCAGGCGCGCGCCGTCGACCTCGGGCAGGTCGAGGAGGTCGCAGTCGGCGCCCTCGGAGCCGGAGACCGTCACGACGAGGCTCATGACGAGGCCGACCTCGGGGCGGTCGGGCGAGAGCTCGACGGAGATGTCGGGCGCGGCCGGCGGGTCGGCGACGCGCGCGGCCGGTTCGACGGCGGGCGCGACGACCGGCGACACGACCGCGGCCGCGGCCGGCGCGAGCACCGCGAGCGCGAGGAGCAGCAGCGCGCACGACCCGCGGACGACGATCGACCCGGGAGCCCTCACCAGTCCTTCTCCACGGCCTGGTGCTGCTGCGCGCGACGGATGCGCTGCATGGCGCGCGCCTTCTCCTCGAGGTCCTCGAGCTGGTCGAGCAGCTTCTGCATCTCCTGCGGCGTGAGCTCGCGCTCCTCGCCGGGCTGACCCTGCGGCGGCTGACCCTGCTGCTCGTCCTCCGGCTGCTGGTCGTCCTCGCCCTGCTGCTCGTCCTGCTCCTGCTCGTCCTGGTCCTGCTGACCCTGGTCGCCCTGTTGCTGCTGCTGGTCCTGCCGGTCGTCCTGCTCGCCCTCGTCCTGCGGGTCCTGCTGCTGCTCCTGGTCCTGCGGCTGGTCCTGCTGCTCCTGGTCCTGGTCCTGCTGGTCGTCCTCGTTCTCCTGCTCCTCCTGCTGCCGCTGCTCGAGCTCCTCCTTCATCTGGCGCAGGTCGTCCATGCGGCGGTTGATCGCGGCGACGGACTCGCGCGCGGCGGCGTCCGCACGCTCGGCGAGCGACTCGAGGAAGCGGCTGCGCGCGGTCTCGAGGCGCTCGAGCCCCTCGTTGATGGCCTCGATGAGCGGACCGGGCGGCGCGTCCGGCGGCAGCGCGGCGGGGTCGATGGGCACGCCCTTCGCCTCGAGGTCGCGCTCGGCGAGCGTGTCGAGCGTGACGCCCTGGTTGAAGTACGCGCGGTAGGCGAGGTCGCCGCCGCTGCCCTTGTCGTACTCGACGAGCGCACCGGCGTAGTCGCCCTGCTGGAAGCGCGCGTCGGCGAGCGTGTGCGCGACGACGGGCGAGCCCGGCCACTCGATGCGCGCGCGCTCCATGAGGTCGAGGGCCAGCTCGCTGTCGCCCTCGCGGAGCGCCTGCTGCGCGCGGCGGGTGAGCTGCCGCCCGAGCGCCTCGTCCGCGTGCGCGACGGGTGCGACGACGAGCGCGACGGCGAACGCGACGAGCGCGGCGCGGAACGGGGCGGGGCCGCGCGAGGCGGCGCGGCCGCTCGCACGGCGCGCGGAGCTGCTGCGGAGCGGAACGTTCACGGAACCCTCCCGTCGTGCACGATGCCGCGCAGCGCGAGGCACGCGAGCGCCGCGACGAGCGCCCACTGGAAGCGGTCGATGCCCTCCTCGCGGGTGGCGCTCGCGCGGGTCACGCCCTCCATGACCGCGATGCGCTTCGCATAGAGCTCGTCGAGCGGGAAGGGCGTGCGCGCCGCCGAGAGGAACGAGCCGTCGGCGATGCCCGCGATCGTCTCGAGCAGCGCCTCGTCGGGCCGCGTCACGACGACCTCGCCCTCGTCCTCGAGCGCCTTGACGCGTCCGCGCGCGTCGCGCACCGGGATCGTGCCGCCGTCCTCCGTGCCGAAGGACACGACGTGCACGGGGATGCCGCGCGCCCGCGCCTCGTACGCGATCTCGCTGGGCGGCGGGTCGCTCGCGTGGTCCTCGCCGTCCGTGAGCAGCACGATGACGGACTCGGCCGGGTACTCCTCGTCGAAGGCGTCGAGCGCGAGCTCGAGCCCCTCGCCGACCGCCGTGCCGCCCTTGGCGTTGCTCGTCGTGTCGACGTCGTCGAGGAACAGGCGCAGGGTCGTGGCGTCGTGCGTGAGCGGGCACACGCGCCGCGCGTCGCCGGCGAAGGTCACGAGCCCGACGCGGTCGCCCACCATGTTCTCGAGCAGGCCGCGCACCTCGCGCTTGGCGCGCTCGAGGCGCGACGGCTTCATGTCCTCGGCGAGCATGCTGCGGCTCGTGTCGAGCACCACCATGACGTCCACGCCGCGCCGCTGGACCTCGCGCAGGCTCGTGCCGACGAGCGGCCCCGAGAGCGCGACGACGAGGAGCGCCAGCGCGAGCGCGGCGAGCCCGTCGCGCACGAGTCGCCGCGCCGGCGAGAAGCCCGGCGCGAGCGCGTCGGCCATGCCGCCCAGCAGCCGTTCGCGCCGCCGCCGCGCCGCGCCCACGCGCCACGCGCCGTACGCCGCCACGGGCAGCACGGCGAGCAGCCAGACGAGCACGGTCGGGTCCTTGTACGTCATGCCGCGAGCTCCAGGTACGGCCCGCGCCGCAACAGCAGCTCGAGCAGCAGGAGCGCGGCGGCGGGCACCACGAACCAATGGTAGAGGTCGTCGTAGTCGGTGTAGCGGATGTCCTCGCGCTCGGTCTTCTCGAGGTCGTCGATCTCCTCGTAGACGCCCGCGAGCGCATCGGCGTCCTTCGCGCGGAAGAAGCGGCCGCCGGTCGTCGCGGCGATGTCCTCGAGCACCTGCGTGCGGAGCTCGATCTCGACGACGCGGTTGAGCAGGTCGCGGTGCACGGAGCGCCCGGCGCCGATGGTGTAGACCTTGATGCCCAGGTCCTTGCAGAGCGCGGCGGCCTCGGCGGGGTCGACCTCCGGGATGTTGTTCTCGCCGTCGGTGAGCAGCACGACGACCTTGCTCTCCGCGTCGCTGTCGAGCAGCTTGCGCGCCGCGCTGCCGAGCGCGACGCCGATGGCCGTGCCGTCCTCGGGGCCGTTGGGCTGCACGCACTTCACGCCCTTCAGGTGCTGGAGCACGGCGTCCGTGTCGAGCGTGAGCGGGCACTCGGTGCGCGGCAGCGCGGCGAAGGTCATGAGGCCCACGCGGTCGTCCTCGCGCGCGGCGACGAACTGCGCGACGACCTCCTTGACCACGTCGAGGTTCGTGATGCGCGGCTCGAGCGTGTCCTGCAGCATGGACGAGCTCGTGTCGACGACGAGCAGGACGTCGATGCCCTCGGTGACGACGCGCGCCTCCTCGCGCCCCTTGAGCGGACGGGCGAGCGCGCCGACGAGGAGCACGGCGGCGAGGATGAGCAGGAGGCCCGGCAGCCAGGTCGTGCGCGCGCGCAGCGTGCGCGGCAGCCCGTCGAGCACGAGCTCGCTGCCGCCGTCGATCGCGCCCGGCGAGCGACCGCGACGCCACCCGACGAAGAGCGCGAGCGGCACGAGCAGCGCGAGGAACCACGGGTCGCCGAAGGTCACGCGGGCCCTCCCTCGCGCGGCGGCTCCGCGACGGCGACCGACGTGTCCGGGTCGGCGGCGGCCGGGGCGGCGGCGTCGGCGGAGTGCCCGTGTGCGTCGGCCGGTCCGCCCCGCGCGCGCGCGTCGACGGCCGCGGCGTGCTCGCGCCCGGCCGGCGACACGACGCCCGTCACGGCGTCCGGCGCGTCGGAGGGCCCGGCGGCGCCGCGCGTCTCGACGACGAAGGTCTCCACCGTGTCGAGCAGCGGCTCCGCGGCGGCCGGCGCGGGCCGCTCGCCTGCGTACTTCACGAGGTCGCAGCGCTGGAGGAAGTCCGCGAGCGACTCGCGGCGCGCGCCGAGCGCGTCGTGCCGGCGCGACGCCTGCACGAGGAACTCCTCCGTGGTGAGCGCCGGCGCGTGCAGGCGGAAGACGTCCTCGACGTACACGCGGAGCACGTCGCTCACGCGGATCACGAAGGGCCGGATCTCCTCGGTGGTGCGCGGCAGCCGGCGCCGGAGCTCGGCGAGCGCGTCGAGCGCCACGCGGTCCGCCGGCGGGACGTAGACGTAGACAGGCTTCTCGCGGCCGGAGGCCACGATGAACCAGCCGAGCACGAAGAGCCCGCCGAGCGCCGCGACGAGGAACGGCCACGGCTCGGGCGGAGGCATGGGCACGGCGACGGGCGCGAGCAGGTCCGCGACGCGCGGGATCGCGCCGTCCGGCAGCTCGAGCACGACCTCCACCGTCACGGGGTCCAGCGCGAGCGTCGCGCCCGTGTCGTCGACGACCGCGAACGGCAGCGCGTACGCGCCCTCGCGCGCGACGCACACGGGACGCCGCAGCTCGACGCGACCGTCCGGCGACGTCGTGCGCTTCACGCGGCCGACGAGCACGTCGCCCACGTGATCCGCGGCGTCGAGGCGCAGGCTCTGCAGGCCGGGCCCCGTGACGACGAGGTCGAACCACGAGCCGATCGGCAGCACCGGGTCGGGGCGCTGCACGGTCACATCGGCGGCGGTGAGCGAGGAGACGGGCTCCGTCGGCGCCTCGTCCTGGGTCGACACGGCGGGCGAGACCGGCGCGACGACACGCGCGATCGGCGTGGGCCGCACGGCCGCCGACGCGCTCCCCCACGCGAGGAGCGCCGCCGTCACGAGACCGACGAGTCGACCGCCGCGCGTCATCTCCGCCGGCGCTCCCGCATCTTGAGGTACGCGACGAGCGGGTCCACGACCGATCCGCCGACCGGGATGTCGACGAGGTCCACGCGGTGCGTGCCGAGCTGGGCGCGCAGCCGCGCGGTGCGTTCGGCGGCGCGGCGCGCGACGGCCTTGCGCACGGCGGCCGAGCCCGTGTCGACGACGAGCTCGCGCCCGGTCTCCGGGTCGCGCCAGCGCACGAGCCCCACGGCGGGCAGGTCGTGGTGAAGCCGGTCGACGAGCCGCAGCGCGACGACGTCGTGGCGCCGTGCGAGCACGCCGAGCGAGCGGTCGAAGCCCGTCGCGAGGAAGTCCGAGATGAGGAAGATGTAGCTGCGCCGCTTGAGCACGTGCGCGAGGTGGTCGCACGCGACGGTGATGTCCGTCGCCGCGTCCTCCGTCTCGCGGTACAGCGCCTCGCGGATGATGCGGAACGCCTGGCGGTTGCCGCCGCGCGGCGGGAGCTCGAGCTCGACCTCGTCGGTGAAGCCCAGGTAGCCGGCGCGGTCGCCCGAGTGCGTCGCGCTGAACGCGAGCACGGCGGCGAGCTCCGCCGCCGACTGCCGGACGTTGCGGTGGCTCGACCCGAGGCGGGTGGACGCCGAGAGGTCGTGCGCGAGCATGACCGTCTGCTCGCGCTCCTCGACGAACTTCTTGATGTACGGCCGGCCGGTGCGCGCCGTGACGTTCCAGTCGATGGCGCGCACGTCGTCGCCGGGGACGTACTCGCGCACCTCCTCGAACTCCATGCCGCTGCCGCGGAACACGCTCGCGAAGCCGCCCGCCACCATGTCCGTGACCGCCTTGCGCGTGCGGAGCTGCACACGCTTGACGGCGCGGAGGATCTCGGCGGTGTCGAGCTCGGTGGTGGCGCTCACCGGGTGCTCCAGCGGTTGCGGTCGGGCGTCGCCGCGCACCGCCCCGCGACGGGACGGCCGCGTGGGCCGCACGTCACGGCACGTTGATCTTGTCGAGGATGCGGGTGATGACCTCCTCCACCGGGATCTCGCGCGCCTCCGCCTCGTAGCTCAGCAGGATGCGGTGGCGCAGCACGTCGTGCGCGACGGACTTGATGTCGTGGCCCTTCACGTACGCGCGCCCGTCGAGGAAGGCGTGCGCGCGGCCGGCGAGGCCGAGCGAGATGCTCGCGCGCGGGCTCGCGCCGGTGTCGATGAGCGGCGCGAGCTCCTCGAGGCCCACGGACGCCGGGTCGCGCGTCGCGCGCACGACGTCGACGATGTACGCCGTGACGAGCTCGTCGATGTAGACCTCGTCGAGCATGGCCATCGCGCGCCCGAGCTGTTCGCGCGTCGTGACCTGCCGCACCTCGGTGCGCGGCTTCGGGCGCGCCATGGCCTCGACGATGCGCTGCTCGTCCTCCTTGCTCGGGTAGTCGACGTTGACCTTGAGCAGGAAGCGGTCGAGCTGCGCCTCGGGCAGCGGGTACGTGCCCTGCTGCTCGAGCGGGTTCTGCGTCGCCATGACGAAGAACGGCTTGGGCAGGTCGAAGGTCTCGTCGCCGATGGTGACCTGCCGCTCCTGCATGGCCTCGAGCAGCGCCGACTGCACCTTGGCGGGCGCGCGGTTGATCTCGTCGGCGAGCACGATGCCCGCGAAGACCGGGCCGCGCCGGATGCTGAAGCTGCCGCTCGCCGGGTTGTAGATCTGCGTGCCCGTGACGTCGGACGGCAGGAGGTCCGGCGTGAACTGGATGCGGTGGAAGCTCAGGTCGAGCGCCTGGCTGAGCGTGCGGACGAGCAGCGTCTTGGCGAGTCCCGGGACACCCTCGAGGAGCACGTGCCCGTCGCTGAGCATGGCGATGACGAGCCGCTCGACGAGCCGGCGCTGGCCGACGACGACGCGCTCGACCTCGTCCATGAGGTCTTGCAGGAAGCGGGCCTCCTCCTTGATGCGCGCGCCGCGCTCCAGGATGTCTGACAAGGGTCTCTCCTCGTGGTCCGGCGTCGGGTGGTGCGTGCCGCCGCGCCGGGGCGCCCCCGGGCACGGCCTCCAGCGGTCGAGCGGCCCCGCGCCGGCGGCCCCGGCGGCGGTCCGGGGGGCTTCGACGGCGCACGCCCTGCGCTCCGGACGCCGGTCGGGCCGGCGAGGCGTCGGGCGGGCGGCGGCGAGGCCCCCTCGATCGCCCGTTCGGGGCCGTTTTCGGCGCCTCCCGGACGATCGGACGACTATACCGATCGGCCGCCCACCTTTGTTTGGGGCGACGATGGCGGCGGCGGGGAGGAGACCGGGGGCGGACGCGGGGCGGTTCACGGGGGACGTCGGCGCGCCGGCCACGGCGAGCGAACGCCGCCCGCCGTGTCCGCACCGGCCCGCGCATCGCACATCACGGCGAGAGGTGCGGCCCGGCTCGCTCGAGGGCCGCGACGAGCGGGGCCCTGACCTCCTCCGGGAGCTCCCGGATGCGGTCGACCGCCATCTCCCGCACGCTCGGGTCCGCGTCCGGGACGAGAGAGTCCAGGAAGTGCGTCGTCGGGTCGTGGGGGATCATCCACGCCTCGGGATCCCGGACGGGGAGTCCGACGACCTCCAGGATCTCGCGCAGGGCAGCGATCGTCTGGACCGTCTCCTCGCGGAGCGAGGCCTTGAACGGGTATCGGTTGAGCCGGATCTCCTCGGGGGGCAGGTGCGTGCTCGTCGTGTCGACGAACCGGAACCGGTCGGACTTGACGAGACCGCCGCCGCTCGCCGCGTCCCGGAGCGCCTGGCGCGCCGCGCCGCTCCGGGTGACCGGGTCGTCGGGGTGGGAGAGCACGTAGACGGGACACCGCTGACTGATCTCGCCGACGCGCTCGACGAACGACTGCAGGCTGTAGCCGCCGCGACCACCGGGATGCCGGATGATGTCGGCGAACAGGGCCAGGCTGAGATGCCGGCGGTAGAACCTCAGGAAGCCGTGGGTCGCGTCCTCCCAGGTCGCGGCGGGGATGCGGGCCCGCCAGCAGTCCTCGACCGTCACCGGGCGGCAGCCGTCCGCCTTCCAGACCCGCTCCCGATAGCCGTCGATCATGTCGATCAGGTCGAACACCGGGGCCACCAGGATGATGCCGCGGAGCTTCTGGAGGTAGGCGGGCTGTGACGCCACGAGGGTCGCCGCCAGACCGTTGATGCTCCGCGCGACCAGCACGACTCCCTCGCCGTCCACGTCCTGCTGGCGGGAGACGAAGTCGAGGGTGTTCTGGAGGTCCTCGACGCACTTCGAGACCGTCAGGAACTCGGGGCGCATGCTCGGGTCCATGTAGACCTGCATGAGCTCCTCGCCGGCGATGAGCTCCTCGAACATGGTGGAGAGCGCCGAGTCGGCACGCTCGGTGAACCCACCGACCCAGACCACCGTCGGCCGTGGACCCGATCCGCTGACCGGACGACGGACCTTGATCCCGAGCGCCTCGCCGTTGCCGTCGTAGCC
>JAUIEF010000208.1 GCA_030428785.1 bacterium | reverse complement strand
CCCGACGGGTCCCGCCGGCGACGTCGGTCCCCCCGGACCCACGGGCGCCGCGGGCGCCCCCGGTCCCACCGGCCCCGCCGGCGCGGACGGCGCGACGGGCCCCCCGGGCGCCACCGGCCCGGCCGGACCCACGGGGCCCGCCGGTCCCACGGGCGCCGCGGGCGCGACCGGCCCCGCGGGTCCCACGGGTCCCGCCGGCGCCATGGGCCTCGCGGGTCCGACGGGCCCCACGGGTCCGACGGGTCTTCCCGGCGCCGACGGCCCGCACACGGGCGGCAAGAACAACACCTACGCGGAGCCCGCCTACGTGGGCGGCGGCCAGAACAACGCCGCGAGCGGCGACACGGCGACGATCACGGCGGGCGACGGCAACCAGGCCCTCGGACCGCACTCCGTCGTCGTGGGCGGCCTCTCGAACACGGCCTCGGGTGACCGCGCCTTCGTCGGCGGCGGCGGCACGAACACCGCGGGCGTCGTCTCGGTCGTCGCGGGCGGCTCGAACAACTCGGCCAACGGCATCGGCGCCGTCGTCGCCGGCGGCACGTCCAACAGCGCCGCGGGCAACCGGTCCGTGATCGGCGGCGGTCAGGCCAACGCGGCGAACGCGCTGTTCTCCACGGTCGCGGGCGGGTTCTCGAACACGATCTCCGGCACGAGCAACTACGCCTTCGCGGCGGGGCGCGGCGTCTCGATCACCCAGCCCGGCTGCTTCGTCTGGGGCGACGGCCAGAACACGACGAAGGGCACGCTCGCCGCGAACAGCTTCGCGGTCTACGCGAGCGGCGGCTCGGTGTTCTACTCGGACGTCGGGCAGACGACGGGCGTCTTCGTCGGGCCGGGCTCCGGCACGTGGTCGATGCTCAGCGACCGCGAGCTCAAGGACGGCCTCGTCCCCGTGGACACGCAGGTCGTGCTCGACGCGCTGCTCCAGCTCCCGCTGTACCACTGGTCCTACCTCGCGCAGGACCCGTCCATCCAGCACATGGGGCCCACGGCGCAGGACTTCTCCGCGGCCTTCGGCCTGGGCGAGAACGACCGGTACATCGACGCGGTGGACCCGGACGGCGTGGCGCTCGCGGCCATCCAGGCGCTCCACGCGCGGCTCGAGCTCGTGACGCAGCAGGCCGTGCTCGCGGAGCAGGAGCTCGGCACGCTGCGCGCGCGCGTCCTGGCGCTCGAGGAGCTCGTCAAGGCGTTGCACCCGGAGAACTGACGCGGCGGGTCCGCGGTCGCGGTGTCGGCGGGGGAGCGCCCGCACTCTCGCGGAGGGTGCGCGGGGCGCGCGCGCTCCGCGCACGCGGGGGACGCCTGCTAGGATCCCCGGCGCGATGACGACCTCCGCGACGCGTCCCCGATCCCGCCGCGAGGCCCACCGTGCGGCCGACAGACGTCGCGTCGGCGCCGTGCGCGGGGCGGCGACACGCGCGGACGGCGCGCGCAAGTCGCGCGCCCTCGCGCTCGTCCTGTCGATCGTCGCGTTCGCGGGCTGCGGGGAGGGCGCGTCGAGGCCGGCGTTCCGACACGTGGTCGTCGTCGTGCTCGACACGACCCACGCCGCGCACCTGGGGTGTCACGGCGGCCCCGCGGAGGCGTCCCCGAACCTCGACGCGCTCGCGGCGCGCGGCGTCCGCTTCGCCGAGGCGCGCTCGCCCGCGACCTGGACGTTGCCCTCGACGGTCTCGCTCCTCACGGGGCTGCACCAGGAGTCGCACGGCGTCGTCACCGCGAACGACCGCGTGCCCGACGACCTCCCGCTGCTCACGGAGGCTCTCCGCGACGCCGGCCGCGACGTCGCGTTCCTCTCGCAGATGGTCTTCGCCTCGGCGCGGCACGGCTTCGACCGCGGCACGGATACCTACGCCTATCACGGCCACAACAAGGGCGCGCCCGCCTTCCACGCGGCGGTCGCGGAGCGTGCGGCATCGCTCGGCGACGCGCCGACCTTCACGTACCTGCATTACCGTCGCCCGCACTCGCCGTACGACCCGGCGCCCCCCTTCCTCGCGCCCTTCGAGGACGGCTGCCCGCTCGCCGACGGGTCGCGCGACAAGGCGCTGCGCTTCGTCGACGGCGCGCAGGACCCGCGGCTGGACGCCGCCGACGTCGCGCACCTCCGGCACCTCTACCGCGGCAACCTGCGTCAGGTGGACGACCGGCTCGGCGACGTGCTCGACCTGCTCGCGCCGCGCCTCGACGAGGACACGCTGCTCGTCGTGACGGCGGACCACGGCGAGGGCCTCGGCGAGCACGGGGACTACGGCCACGGCACGGGCGTGCACGTCGAGCACGTCCACGTGCCGCTCATCGTCGCGGGGCCGGGGATCGCGCCGGGCGTCGTCGAGGCGCCCGTGTCGACGACGGACCTCGCGCCGACGCTCGCGGAGCTCCTGGACGTCGCGCTCCCGTGGGCGGTCGACGGCGTGTCGCTCGCCCCGGCGCTGCGTGGCGAGCCGGTCCGCCGGTCGCCGTCGGAGCCCGTCCGCTTCTCGGGGCGCTGGTACCCGGGGACGCTCCCGGCGCTGGGCGTCGCCGGCCCGCGCCTCACCGCGCTGCTGCCGGCGACGACGACCGACGCGGGGGACGCCGTCGCCGAGACGGACGTCGCGCTCTACCGGCGCGCGGGCGATCCCGCCGAGGAGCGCCCCGGCTCTCCGGCGCTCGCGCGCGACGCCGAGGTCGCGCGACTCGTCGGCGCCCTGCGGGCGTTCCGCGCGCTCCGCCCGCGCGCGGGGGGCGCCGAGGCCGACGCGCCCACGGCGGAGCAGCTCGAGGAGCTGCGGGAGCTCGGCTACCTCAAGTGATCCGGCGGGCGCGCGACGCCGTCGACGCGCGCGACCTCGAGCACCTCGACGACCTCCTCGAGGTGCAGGTCGAGCTGCTCCTCGAGCGCGCGCTCGAGCGCGCCGGGGAGCTCCGGGTCCCACGTGAGGTCGAAGGTGTAGCGGAGGTCCGTGTCGAGGCCCTCGCTCAGCTCGACGCCGAGCGCCGAGCGGAGGTCCGCGAGCAGGATCGCGACGTGGCCGTTGCGCAGCGCGAGGCGTCCGTCGCCGCGGGTGAGCGTCGACCGCCCGCCGCCGTGCTCGACATGGGCGGCCCAGCCCGGGCCGGCGTGCACCGTGCGCACGTCGAGCGCCTCCTCGGTGACGAGCACGTCGAGCCCGTACGACCGCTCGATCGCCTCGAGGATCGTCGCGCGCACGGGCTCCCAGTCGTCGAAGGCCGAGTCGAAGAGCCCGTGCGTGCGGGCCGCGTCGACGTCCAGCCAGATGCCGTCGAGGCTCGCGTCGCCGAACACGCGCGACGGCGGCAGCTCGAGCGCGTGGGCGATCGTCTCCCGGAGGCTCACGCCGAACCACGACATGCGCGCGAGGAACGGGTCGCCCTCCCAGCTCGTCCCGCGTCGCCGCCCCTCGAGCGTCGGGAGCTGCTCGATCGTGATGCGCGTCGGCTCGTCCTGCCGCCAGACGAGCGCCCCGTCGTCGTAGCCGGTGCCCGCGTCGGAGTGCTCGAGCATCGACTGCTTGATGTCGCCCATGAGCCCCTCGTCGCCCGTGGCGACCACCGAGAGCACGCCCACGACGACGAGCCCGAGCAGGCCGAGGAGCGTCCAACCGAGGGTCTTGAGCACTGTGGCCTCCGGGCGGGGCGGGGAGGCTCCCGATCATGGGGGCGCCGGCCGGATCCGCAAGCGGGGCGCCCGCGTCGGGACGGTGGCGGCGCGGTTTCGCGGCGGTCGGATCGCAGGATAGAGTGAAGGCGACGTCCGTCCCCCGGGAGCCCCCGTTGCCGTTCCGACCGCCCGCGCCGAGGTCCGCCCGGAGGTCTCCTCCATGAGCCAGCGCCTCTCCGGCTGGGGGCGCTTCCCGGTCGTGGACTGCACGGAGCGGGCGTCCGAGGACCTCGTGGCGTCCTGTCGCGGGGCGGTGCTCACGCGCGGCCTCGGGCGGTCCTACGGCGACGCCTCGCTCCCCGCGCACGCGGGCGACGTCGTGGCGGGCACGCGCTTCGGCAACCGCATCCTCGCGTTCGACGCGGCGACCGGCGTGCTGCGCGCCGAGGCCGGCCTGAGCCTCTCCGAGATGGACGCCGTGAGCCGCCCGCGCGGGTGGGTCTCGCCCGTCTGCCCGGGGACGTCCTACGTGACGCTCGGCGGCATGGTCGCGTCGGACGTGCACGGCAAGAACCACCACGTGAAGGGCACCTTCGGCGAGCACGTCCGCGCGCTCCTCGTCATGACGGCCGACGGGCGGCTGCTCGAGATCTCGCGCGAGGTCGAGGGCGAGCTCTTCGCCGCGACGCTCGGCGGCATGGGCCTCACCGGCCACCTCGTCGAGGTCGAGGTGCAGCTCCACCGCGTCGAGGCGCCGTGGATCCACACCGAGGAGGAGATCGCGACGGACCTCGCGGACCTCGTCGTGCGGCTGCGCAAGGCGTCGCGCGAGTGGCCGTACACCGTCGCCTGGGTCGACTCGCTCATGCGCGGGCGCGCGATGGGGCGCGGCGTCGTCATGAAGGGGCGGTGGGCCGGCGCGGACGAGGCGCCCGACGAGCTGCCGCGTCCGCTCAAGCGCATCCCCATGCCGCTCGACCTGCCGGGCTGGGTGCTCGGGCCGTGGAGCGTCAAGGCGTTCGACGCGGTCTTCTACAAGGCCCACGAGTGGCGACCGAAGCACGGCATCGTGCACCCCGACACCTTCTTCTACCCGCTCGACTCGATCCTCGACTGGAACCGCATGTACGGCCGGCGCGGGTTCATCCAGCACCAGTGCGTGCTGCCCGTCGACGACGGCGAGCAGGTCGTGCACCGCTTCTTCGACACGCTCACCTCGTCGGGCAGCGCGTCGTTCCTCACGGTGCTCAAGGACTGCGGCCCCGAGGGCACGGGGATGATCAGCTTCCCGCGCCCCGGGCTGTCCGTGGCGCTCGACATCCCCATGCGCGGCGCGGAGACGCAGGCGCTCGTGGACGCGCTCAACCGGCACGTGCTCGAGGCGGGCGGGCGCATCTACCTCGCGAAGGACGCGCTCACGCGCCCCGAGGACTTCGCCGCCATGGACCCGCGCATCGACGCGTGGAACGCCGTGCGGCGCCGGTGGGACCCCGAGGGTCGCCTCAAGAGCGCCCTCTCCGTGCGGCTGCTGGGAGACGAGGCGTGAAGGCGGTGGTGCTCGGCGCGACGAAGGGCATGGGGCGCGCGCTCGCGCAGGCGATGGCGGCGCGCGGCGACCGGCTGTGTCTGCTGGGACGGGACGGGGACGCGCTCGCGAAGGGCGCGGAGGACCTGCGGATCCGCGGCGCGCCGGAGCCCGTGAAGACCGTCCCGTGCGACCTCTCCGACCCCGACGGCTTCGAGGCCGCGCTCGACGCCGCCGACGCGGCGCTCGACGGCTTCGACACCGTGGTCATCACCGCGGCGCTCTTCGGGACGCAGGACGAGCTCGAGGCCGACCCGGCGCGCACGGCGCGGCTGCTCCAGGTGAACTTCACGAACACGATCCTGTTCTGCGAGCTCGCGCGGAAGCGGCTGCTCGCGCGCGGCGGCGGGACGCTCTGCGTGTTCTCCTCCGTCGCGGGGGACCGCGCGCGGAAGCCCGTCGTGCTCTACGGCGCGAGCAAGGCCGGGCTCTCCTACTACTGCGAGGGCCTCGACCACAAGTTCGCGCAGCAGGGGCTCCACGTGCTCCTCGTGAAGCCGGGCTTCGTCAAGACCTCCATGACCGCCGGCCTCGACCCGCCGCCCTTCGCCGGCGAGCCGGACGACGTCGCGAAGAGCGTGCTCTCGGCGATGGACGCCGGGAAGGCCGTCGTCTACGCGCCGGCGCCGTGGCGGCTCGTCATGCTCGTCATCCGCAACCTGCCGCGCTTCGTCATGCGGCGCATCGGGTTCTGAGCGTGGTCGACGTCGCCGCCTACGTGAAGCTCGCGCGCCCCCGGCACTGGGTGAAGAACGTCTTCGTGCTCATGCCGGTGCCGCACTCGCTCGCCGCGGGGGGCGATCTCGACCCGACGGAGCTGCTCGTCGGCATCGCGGGCTTCTGCCTCGCGAACTCCGGCATCTACGCGCTCAACGACGCGCACGACGCCGAGCAGGACCGCCTGCACGAGGACAAGAAGACGCGGCCCATCGCCGCCGGGCGCATCAGCGAGGGCGCCGGCCGCGCGTTCGGCGCGCTGCTCCTGCTGGGCGCGCTGGCGCTCGCCTGGTCCACGGGACGCATGGGCGCGGTCTGGATCACGGTCGCCTACATCCTCGTGAACGTCGTGTACTCGTTCTGGGCGCGCGCCGTCGCGCTGCTCGACGTCTTCCTGCTCTCGTCGGGCTTCGTGCTCCGCGTGCTCCTGGGCTGCGTGCTCGTGCACGTCGTCCCGTCGAACTGGCTGCTGCTCTGCTCGTCGACGCTCGCGCTCTTCCTCGGGCTCGCCAAGCGCCGCGGCGACGTCGTCCGCGGCGTCGACGACACGCACCGCCCGAGCCTCGCGGGCTACAACCTCTCGTTCCTCGACCAGGCCATCGGCATCACGAGCGGCATGGCCATCGTCGCCTACTCGCTCTACTGCATGGAGTCCGAAGTCCTCGTGCCGGGCCGCGAGTTCGCGACGCTGCCCTTCGTCGTCTTCGGCGTCTTCGAGTACCTGCGCGTCGTCCACGTGAAGGGCCAGGGCGGCTCGCCGGTGGACATCATCCTCAGGAATCGCGTCCTCCAGCTCTGCGGGGTGGGGTGGGCGTTGGCCACCCTGTTCAGCTTGACCCGGTGACGGACGGGCTTCGCCCGCCGACGTGCACGTGGTCGTGCACGGCCGACGTGAACGTGCACGGCCGACGAGGATGTGTACGGCCCACGTGAGCGCGAACGGCCGATGTCATCGTGCACGGTCTGCGTGGACGTGAGCGGCCCGCGCGAACGTGCACGACACTCGCAGCCGTGCGCGGTCGCGGACGCGTGCGGCGTTCGTGGGCGGCTCGGTGTCGTCGGCGTTCTCCATCCGCGGGGTGCGGGTGGGATGCGCCGGGTGGGTCTCCACACTCATGCTGGCGGTGGACGTGGAGAGCCCAGCGGTCGCGACGTCCGGCATGGCGGTCCCCGCCGCCGACCGCGTGGCCTCGGCGCCCTCGAGAAGCACGCGCGGTTCGCCCCGGCCCTCGTCCTCTGGCGCGCGGGCCACGTACGAGGGCCGTGCGCGTCCACGCAGGCCGTCCACGTTCGCGTGGCCCGTCCACGTGCGCCTGGGCCGTGCACGTTCACGTGGGCCGTTCGCGTTCACGTGGGCCGTGCACGTTCACGTAGGCCGTGCACGTTCCCGTGCACGTCTCGTGTCCGACCACGTCCCCGTTCCCGTCCCCGCGTCTGTCTGTTCCCTCAGAGTCCGGGAACCTCCCAGCCCGCGCGATAGTCCTTGTGGACGAGCGCCGTCGCGTCGCCGCGCTCGGGGAAGAGCAGGCGGGGGCCGTCCCAGGCGAGGGTCTCGCCCGGGAACTCGAGGGCCACGTTGCCCAGGAGGGCGATCTCGGTGAGCGGAGCGCTGTAGTCGAACGGCGTGCGCGGGGGCTCGCGACCGAAGCAGGCCTCGACGAACTGGTGCCAGTGGTCGATGGGCGGGACGTCGGTGAGGTTGAGCCGTCGCTCGCCGCCGCGGACGAAGAGGCGGCAGGGCTCGTAGGGGCTCGCGAGGAGCGCGCCCGTCGCGCCGACGAAGAGCGCGGCGTTCGCGTACGGCTCGGCGATGCCCCACTCCTCGAGGAGCGCGTCCGGCTTGCGCGCGCCGTCGTGCCAGACGACGTGCACGCCGTCCTCGGCGCAGGCGTCGGAGGCCGCGTCGAAGGTGTAGTGCACCTCGGACCACTCGGGGAAGCTCTCGTCGTTCGGCTTCGGGCCCACGGACCGCACGTCGACGGGCGAGCGCACGCCGAGGAACCACGGCACGGGGTCCATGAGGTGGCAGGCCATGTCGCCCTGCGCGCCCGTGCCGAAGTCCTTGCGGCCGCGCCACTGGAACGTGTGGTAGGCGCCCTCCTTGTACGGGCGCTCGGGCGCGACGCCGAGCCAGCCGTCCCAGTCGAGCGTCTCGGGCACGGGGTCACCGCCCTCGGGACGCCCGACGCCCTGCGCCCACCAGCCCGACGGCCGGTCGGTCCAGACGTGGACCTCGTGCACGGGGCCCGTGACGCCGTCGTCGAACACGGCGAGCGCCTGACGGAACGGCTGGTTGCTGTGGTTCTGGATGCCCATCTGGGTGACGGCGCGCGCGTCCGCGGCGGCCTCGGCGATGCGGCGCGCCTCGAGCACGGTGTGCGTGAGCGGTTTCTGGCAGTAGACGTGGAGCCCGCGCTGCAGCGCGATCATCGTCGCCGGCGCGTGCGTGTGGTCGGGCGTCGAGACGTTGACCGAGTCGAGCCGGTCGTGCTCCGCGGCGAGCAGCTCGCGCCAGTCGCCGTAGGTGCGCGCGTCCGGGAACAACGCGCTCGCCTCCGCGAGGAGCGTCGCGTCGACGTCGCAGAGCGCAACGATGTCGACGTCTGGGTGCCCGCCGATGTTCTGGAGGTCGTGACGCCCCATGCCGCCGACACCGATGCACGCGTGACGCAGCCGGGCGCGCTTCACCGTGCGCAGGGACGACGACGCGCAGGACGCGAGCGCCCAGGGCGCGACGGCGGCGGCGGCGCCGAGGGCGGCGGTCCGGCCGAGGAAGGCGCGGCGGTCGAGCGGGCGCGGTCGGAGGGAGCGCGGGCGGCGGGTCATGGGGGGCTCCGGGGAGAGGCGTCGTCCGCGGCGCGGCCCGGCAGGACCGACTCCACGATGACGACCATGAGCAGGCAGGCGAGCCCCCACGCCGGCGGGAGCCAGAGCGGGAACACGAGGTCGGTGGCGGCGTAGGACCACGCGCCGGAGACGATCGCGAAGGACTCCGCGAGCGGGCCGAGCAGCGCGCCGACGAGATAGAACGCGACGAGCCGGCGCGCGCGGAACGCGAGGAGCGCGAGGGCGGAGAGCGCGAGCATGACGCCGAACAGGAGCGTCGGGCGCTCCCAGGCGAGGACCATCGCGGCGATGACGAGCGCGTAGACGGCGAGGCCCGCGAGGAGGCGGCCGACGCGCGGGCCGCGTCGGGCGGCGGGCCCGGGACGCGCCCCGGCGTCCGCGGACGTCGGCGCGGGGCGGTTCGGCGGGGAAGTCGC
>JAUIEF010000207.1 GCA_030428785.1 bacterium | reverse complement strand
GCGCCGCGCCGCGCGTCGTCGGCACGGTCTCCGTCGGCGGCGTGCCCGTCGAGGGCGCGCGCGTCTTCGTCCGCGAGGACGACGACCGCGCGATCTGGGGCCCGATGATCGCCGAGCGCACCGCCCGCACCGACGCGCGCGGCGCCTACGCGCTCGCGCTCCCGGCCGCCGGACCGCACCGCCTCTCCGTCTCCACGCCGGCCGGCTCGCGCACGACGCTCCCGGTCACGCTCGACTGGGACCGCGAGGAGCGCGTCGACGTCGCGTTCGGCACCGGCGGCCTCGCGGGCACGGTGCGCGCGGCGCCGCCCGGCGACGGCCCCGTCGCCGACGCGCGCGTGACGGCGCGCCGCGTCGACCTCGCGCCCGGCGAGCCCGACACCACGGGCGCCGCCCGGACCGACGCCGACGGCGCCTTCCGCGTCGCGGAGCTGTGGCCCGGCCGGTGGACGCTCACCCTGCGCGCGCCCGGCTTCGCGCCGCGCGAGGCGGGGCCGTTCGACGTCCGGGCCGACGCGGTCACCGGGGGCGTCGTCGTCACGCTCGAGCCCGGCGCGGCGCTCGCGGGCCTCGTGCGCCGCCCCGACGTCGAGGTCGTCCCCGACGACATGGACGTCCAGCTCCGCCGCACGGACGACGACACGCGCGTCGCGCGCACGGGGACGGAGGGCGGTCGCTACGCCTTCGAGGACCTGCCGTCGGGGAGCTTCCGGCTGCTCGTCTCGGAGCCGGGCGAGGGCGGGGACCTGGGCATCGAGGTGTTCCTCCACGAGGAGACGGTCGTGCTCGCGGCCGGCGAGCGCCGCACGCTCGACGTCGACCTGCCCCGTCCGTGACGGCGGGCCGCGGGCCCGGTTACCCTGCGTCCCCGGCCTCGCGAAGGAGAACGTCACGCGGTCGGCCGCCGGGAGCAGCACCGCCGCGCCGCGACCATCCGAAGGAACCCCGGTCACAGACAGGAGAGGTGATGAAGGACTCCCACTGGAAGGCATTCAGTCTCACGGTCACGACGGCCCTCATCGTGGTCGTCGCCTCGTTCGCCACCGCGCAGAACCGCAGCACGACCCCGACCGGCGTGACGGTCGAAGCCGACAAGGCGCGTTACCGCATGGCCATCGGCCACGCGTCCGCCAAGGAGGTCGACAAGTACATCCTCTACGACTCCTGGAACCTGGCCGAGACCGAGGACATCTGGGTGCTCGAGGATCCGCACAAGGCCAAGAGCAAGTGGATCCGGATGGCGTTCGACCGCAAGTAGGTCGGCGCGACGCGCGGGGGACGGCCGGCCCGGTCGGTCGCCCCCGCGCCGCGCGCGGAAGCCGACCCGCGGGTCGGCTCGCCGCGAGAAGTTCCCGTGAAGCGCGGATCTCCGCGTCACACGGATCGGGGGAGCCGTCTACAATGGGCGCGTCCCGGCGTGGGCTGGCCTGGACGAGCCGTCTGTTGCAAGCGACTCACCACCCCGATATGGATCGTCTCCGATGAGCCAGCCACCCCTCCTCCGTACCCTCGTCGTCGTTGCGCTCGTGGTCCTCGGCGGGTCCGCGCTCGACGCCGTCCTCAACCTGAACGACAGGTTCCGCGGCGAGATCTGCGACCCGAACGACGTGGACGTCGTCGAGTTCGACGCCCTCGTCGACGAGACCATCCGTCTGCGCGTCGTCGCGACGGTCCCCGAGACGCTGCGCCCGCGCCTCATCCTCACGCGCAAGTCCGACGGCGCGCTCGTCGCGGACGTCGCGTCCGGCGGCCCGGTCACGACGATCGGTCCGATCGTCGCGCCGCAGTCCCAGGGCTACCGGCTGCAGATCCTCAGCGCGGACGGGAGCGTCGGCACGTACGTGCTCATCACGCAGGGCCGCATCGATCCCGAGCGCCTCAAGTTCGTCGACACGCAGAACGTGCTCGGCGGCGAGTCCGTCGAGGTGACGTTCGACGCGCTCAACGGCTTCGGCTTCTCCGGACAGTTCGCGGCGGCCACGCCCGGTCCGCGCTTCGCGAACCCGTCGCTCGAGGGCCCGAACGGACCCGTCGACCTGTCGGGCTTCGTGACCTCGCTCGGCGACCTGCTGCGCATCGACACGGTGCCGCTCGGGCTCACCGCGCTCGGCACGTTCACGCTCAAGGCCGACAACGTCGGCGGCACGGGCGACGTGAAGACGCGCGTCCAGCTCCGGCCGACGATCAAGCCGACGGTCGTGGTCGAGGACGACGACTGCAACTAGCGGTCCCGCGGTCTCCCGACCCAGGCCAGCTTGCCCCAGCCGACGGCGCGCCGCTCCGCGGTGAACGCGCGCGCGAGCGCGTCCGTGACGTCGTCCGGGCGGGCGAGCCAGTCCTCGTAGGTCGTGCGCTCGAGCTCGACCATGCGCGCGAACGCGTCGACCTTCGCGGAGAGCCTCCGCACGGGCGCGAGGCGGCTCGCCGCGTGGACGGCGCGCAGGAAGAGCGTGTCCCACGGCTCGACGACGACGAAGCGGCCGTCCTGCGCGAGGACGCGCGCGACCTCGCGCAGGACGTCGTCGAGGTCGGCCGTGACGTCGAGGTGGTGGAGCCCGCCCTGCACGCAGGCGACGTCGACGCTCCCCGCGCGCACGGGGAGGCGTCGCGCGTCGCCGGCCACGAGCCCCGTCGGGTCGGCCGCGCGCCCGAGCAGCGGGGCGGACAGGTCGAGGCCCAGCACGCGTCGGAACCCGAGCCCGCGCCAGGCGGCGAGGCCGGAGCCCCGTCCGCAGCAGAGCTCGAGGATCCGCAGGTCGCGGGGCCAGCCGTCGGCGCCGAGCGCGCGCAGCCGCTTCCGGAACTTCGCGGTCTCCTCGGCGGGCGTCTCGAAGCGCGCGTAGGCGTCCTCCCACGCGGCCTGCGCGGCGTCGTCCGGTCCGGTGCTCCCGCCCACGTCGCGCCTCAGTGGTCCGCGGCGTGCGCGAGGCGCAGCCCGTACTTCGCGCCGTCGCTGTTCGGGGCGTAGCCCTCGCGGAAGCCCGAGCGGCACTCCTTGCCGGCGGAGGTCCACGCGCCGCCGCGGATGCTGCGCGACGCGCCCTCGTCCGCGTCGTCCGGCGCGGCGAGCGGGTCCCACGCGTACGCGTCCGCGCACCACTCCCAGACGTTGCCGTGCATCTCGTGGAAGCCCCAGGCGTTGGGCGGGAAGCTGCCGACGGGCAGCGGTCCGTCGCGACGCTCGGTGCGCGGCGCGTCGCCGTACGGGAAGCGGCCGTGGTAGTTCACCTGCTCGACGGTGACCGTCTCGCCGAAGGAGAAGGGCGTCGTCGTGCCGGCGCGGCAGGCGACCTCCCACTGCGCCTCGGTGGGCAGCGACCAGCCGCCGCCGAGCGTGTCGACGAAGGCCGCGGCGTCGTGCCACGAGATGCCGCCGGCCGGCATGTCCGGCGCGTCGCCGAAGCTGTCCGGCGGCTCGCCCGTGACCGCCTCGTACTGCGCGGACGTGAGCTCGGTCACCGCGAGGTAGTACGCGTCGAGCGCGACCTCGTGCCGCGGCTCGTCGCCGTCGCGGGACGCCTCGTCGTCCGGGGTCCCCACGACGTACGAGCCGGCGTCGACGAGCACGAGCTCGATGCCCGTCGCCTCGTGGCGCACGCGGCGCGGCCGCCCCGCCTCGTCGACCGCGTCGCCGACGGGCAGGAACCCGGGCCCCGGTCCCGGCCCGCCGCCGCAAGCCGTCGCGAGCGCTCCGAGCAGTCCGAGGGCGAGGGCGCGCGCGGCGCGCGGGAGGCGGCGGCTCATGGTCTCGGCTCGCGTGGCGGAGGTGTGCGGTCCGTCCCCGGCGGGACGGAACGGACCCTCATCGTCCGGACCGCGCACCGGCCTGTCGACGGACCCCGCTAGAATGCCGACGACGCCCGCGCGCCGACGCCGCGCCTCCCCGCCGGACGACGACGTCATGACCGAGCCCGACCCGCAGCTCCCCGCCGACCCCGTCGCCCGCCTCCACGACCTCGTGGACGCGCTCTTCGCCGAGCGCCGCTGGTTCGAGGACACCTCCGCGCTGCGCTACGCCGCCGCCTCGCTCGTCACGCTGCCGGGCGAGCCGGCGCGCGTCGCCGCGGACCTGCGCGCCGTCGCCGAGCGCCTCGAGCAGCGCGCGCGGTGGTTCCAGCCCATGAAGGGACCGGTGCGCTTCATCGTCGCGGCGATGCTCCTGCACGCGGGGCTCGACGGCGACCGCTGGTGCGACGAGGCCGAGCGCATCGAGGGCCTCTTCGCGGACCGGAAGCTCAAGCACGGCACGATCTACACGGCGCTCTCCGCGCTCCTGCTGCACGTCGACGCGCGCGCCCGGGGGCGCGCCGTGGACGACGCGCTCGTGAAGCGCTACGGCGAGCTCCACCGCGAGATGCGCGGGCACCACGCGTTCCTCACCGGGCAGGACGACCTGCCGGCGTGCGCGCTGCTCGTCGGGCAGGACGGCACGCCCCAGGCGATCGCCGCCCGCTGCGAGCGGTTCTACGAGGGCCTGCGCGACCTCGGTTTCCGGCGCGGCAACGCGCTCCAGGGCGTGAGCCACGTGCTCGTCCTGGCGCCCGACGACGACGCCCGCCTCATGCAGCGCTTCCGCGCGCTCTACCAGCGCTTCGACGACGCGGGCCTGTGGATGCACACCGGCGACTACGACGACGTGGCCGTGCTCGCGTTCGCGGACCACCCCGCGGAGCACGTCGTGTCGACGGTGCTCGCCCACCGGGACCGGCTCCGCGAGCACGCCCCGAAGCCCGGCCGGGAGCTCGCCTTCTCGCTCGCCTGCGGGACGACCTTCCTGGAGCTCGCGGCGCGGGGGGGCGCCGGAGGCCTGCAGGGCGTCCGCGACGCGCAGGCGATCCGGAGCATCCTCCAGATGCAGCAGGCGGCCATGATCGCGGCCTGTTCGGGGGCCGCCGCGGCCGCCGCCGCGTCCGGCTCCTGAACGTCACAGGATTCCGACTCATGCGTCGGAAACCATCCCGCCGATGGGGGGGACGTTCCCTCATTCCCCAGAGAACGGTCCCATGCCGTCCCTCCGTCGTAGGTCGTCCGGTTTCACGCTCGTCGAGCTGGCCGTCGTCGTCGTCATCATCGGCGTGCTCGCCGCCTTCGCGGTGCCGCGCTTCCTGAGCTCGGTCGAGCGGTCGAAGGCCGCCGAGGCGTTCAACTACCTCGCCACGGTGCACGCCGGCATGGAGCGCTACCACGCGCGCCAGGGCCAGTACGCCGCGACGCTGGGCGCCCTCGACGTCGAGCTCTCGCAGACCGAGTACTTCACGGTCGGCGCCGTCGCCGTGCCCGCCACCGAGGCGAACCTGCAGACCGGTTGGGAGCTCACGCTCACGCGGACCGGATCGTCCGCCGGTTACGGCGCGTACACGGTCGTGTTCAACCACGACGGTTTCGACGCGGCGAACAGCACGATCTCGGCCGAGATCAGCCCGCTGCAGACGGGCAGCTGACCGGCGCTCCGCGGGGGGACCGGCGGGCGCGGCTCGCCGGCTCCCTGTGGTAGTCTCCGCGCTCTCGCCCCCCGGGGACTGGAGCGTGGACGACGCGGGACGCCACCGACGCCACGGACCGGGTCGTCGCGACGTGCGACGACGGCCCGGCCCTCGCGCGCGTGACGGGGCGGCTCGCGTCCGGCGCGGCGCGACGTGCATCGACCGGGCGCCGCGCCTCGCGCGCGGCGTGGTCGTCGGTGCGCTCGCGGTCGCCGGGCTCGCGTCCTGCGGCGACCGGCCCGACGTGATCGTCGACGCGGCCGTCGTCCGCCCCCGCGGCGCGGCGGCCGAGCGACCGACCCTGCCGCCGCCCTCGCCGCTGCCGCCCGGCGCGCGCTTCGCGCTCGGCGAGCACGCGGTGGCCGAGGCCTCCGCCGCCGTCGACGCGGGCGACACGGCGGCCGCACGCGACGCGCTCGCTCGCGGCCTCGCCTTCGACCCGATGAACCGGCAGGCGATCTTCGTGCGCGGTCGCATCGCGCTCGCCGAGGGTCGGCCGGAGGAGGCCGTGACGGCCTTCGAGGAGGCGCGCGTCCGGCGCGACGACGTCGCCGTCCGGGAGTGGCTCGGCTTCGCGCACCTCGCGCGGCACGGCGCCGCGGTCGAGGCCGCGCCGCCGGCCGGCGGGGACGCGGCCCGGGCCGCGGCGGAGGACGCGCGGCGCGCCTTCGCGGCGGCCGTCGAGCTCGAGCCGGGCAGCGGCAATGCGCGCCACAACCTCGGCTACGCGACGCGCCTCGCGGGGCGGCCGGCGGAGTCCGTGACGATCCTCCGCGCGCTCGTCGACGAGCAGCCCGAGCGCGTGCGCACCCTCTACGAGCTGGGCGTCTCGCAGCGCGCCGCCGGTCTGCCGGAGGACGCGCGCCGCACCTGGCGGCGCCTGCTCGACATCCAGCCGGACCACGGCGCCGCGCGCGCCGCGCTCGAGGCGCTCGGCGGATGACGCGCGCACGGACGAGGGTGCTCGCCGCCGGGCTGCTCGCGCTCGCGGCCTGCTCCGACGCGGGCGAGCCGGTCGGCGTCCCGGCGACCGAGGCGCGCGACGTCGCGCGGCCCCAAGTCATCTTCGTGCTCGTCGACACGCTGCGCGCGGACTACCTCGGCGCGTACGGCTTCGAAGGCGCGATCTCGCCGCACCTCGACGCGCTGGCCGCCGAGTCCGTCGTGTTCGACAACTGCCTGAGCCAGGCGCCGTGGACCAAGCCGTCGGTCGCGTCGATCATCACGTCGACCTACCCGCGCGTGCACCAGCTCACGAACCACAACGGCATGTTCTGGACGGACGCCGTCGGCGACGCGGGGCGCGAGACCGGCGTGCTGCCCGCCGCGTCGGTGACGCTCGCGGAGGCCATGCGCGAGGCGGGTTACGCGACGGCGGGCTTCGTCGCGAACCCGTGGATCGCGGGCGAGTTCGGGTTCGGCCAGGGCTACGACCTGTACGCCGACGGCCAGACGGGGCGCTCGCTGCCGTGCGACATCTTCCTCGCCCAGGCGCGCGACTGGCTCGCGACGCGCGAGGACGACCGGCCGTTCTTCCTCTACCTGCACCTCATGGACGTGCACGACCCGTTCCACGCGCCGTACACCGACGCGCGGGCGTTGAAGCCGAGCCCGTCGCTCGGCGCGGACCGCACGCTCACCGAGGCGCCGCCGGGATACCTCTCGGACCTGCTGCGCTCGCCGGACCTGAAGGACTGGCGCGCGGCCTACGCCGCGAACGTGCGCGCGTTCGACCGGCGCTTCTCGTTCTTCCTCGACCACCTGCGCGCGTCGGGGCTGCTCGACGAGAGCTGGCTCGTCGTGACGAGCGACCACGGCGAGGAGCTCGCGGAGCACGGCCACTGGGCGCACGGCTTCACGCTGCAGCACCACCAGGTGCACGTGCCGCTCTTCGTGCGCGCGCCCGGCGGCGAGGGCGGCGGGCGGCGCGTGCGCGGGACGGTCGAGAGCATCGACGTGTTCCCGACGATCGTGTCGCTCGCGGGCGGGACGGTGCCGCCGAGCGCGCAGGGGCGCGACCTCTCCGGGCTCGTGCGGGGTGACGGCGCGGCGGACGAGATCGAGAGCTTCGCGTCGGCGACGCGACTCACGCCGGGCATGTACGCGTTGCGCACGGACCGCTACAGCCTGCTCGTCGACCTCTACGCGGACGAGACCTGGCTCTACGACCGCAAGCTCGACCCCGGCGAGCAGTGGGACGTCGCGACCGAGCACCCGGACGTCGTGCGCGAGTTGCGGTCGCGGCTCGACCGGCACCTCGAGGAGATGGCGGCGCACGGCGGCATCGCGCCGGAGCTGCGGCCGGTGGACGAGGCGCGGCTCGAGGAGCTGAAAGCGCTCGGCTACACGCGCTGACGGGACGCGCCGGCGGACCGGCGCGCCCCGTCTGCGTCGCGATCAGTCGATCTTGATGGCGACGAGCGAGCGCGCCTGGAGCGTGATCTGCCGCGCGTCGATGGTGCGCCACCGGCCCTCGAGGACGTCCGTGGCGCCGACGCCCGTGACGACGGCCTGCGTCGACCCGGAGCCGAACTTGTCGCGCTGGAGGAAGACGGTCCGCTCGCTGCCGGTGATCTGCGTGCCGTTGCGGTAGATGCTGATGATGGCGTGCTCGCTGCCCTGGCTCGGGCCGTCGAGGTCGACGGACAGCAGCACGAGGTAGTCGCCGGCGCCGGGGGTCACGGCCGTCCCGGGCATGACGACGTCGGACTGCTGGGTCGTCGACGACGAGGTGGTCGAGCTCGCGTCGTCGACGACGGGCGCCGGACCGGTCGGACCCGTGGGCCCGGTCGGACCGGCGAGACCCTGCGCACCCGCGGGGCCGGTGGGTCCGGCGGGACCCGTCGCGCCGGCGGGGCCGGTGGGACCGACCGCGCCGTCGGCGCCGGCGGGACCCGTGGGACCGGCGGGACCGGTGGGGCCGGCAGGCCCGATGGAGCCGTCCGCACCGGCGGGACCCGTGGGTCCGGCAGGACCCGTGGCGCCGGCGGGGCCGGTGGGACCGATCGCGCCGTCGGCACCGGCGGGACCCGTGGCGCCGGCAGGCCCGGTGGGACCCGCGGGGCCGATGGAGCCGTCCGCACCGGCGGGACCGGTCGGGCCGGCGGGACCCTGGACACCGGCGGGGCCGGTGGGACCGATCGCGCCGTCGGCACCGGCGGGACCGGTGGGGCCGGCAGGCCCGGTGGGGCCCGCGGGACCGATGGAGCCGTCCGCACCGGCGGGACCCTGGACACCGGCGGGGCCGGTGGGACCGACCGCGCCGTCGGCGCCGGCAGGGCCCGTGGGGCCCGCAGGCCCGATGGAGCCGTCAGCGCCGGCAGGGCCGGTGGGCCCGGCGGGACCCTGGACGCCAGCGGGGCCGGTGGGACCGACCGCGCCGTCGGCGCCGGCAGGACCCGTGGGGCCGGCAGGACCTGCAGGACCGGTGGGACCCGCGGGACCGAGGGAGCCGTCCGCACCGGCAGGACCGGTCGGACCGGCGGGGCCGGCAGCGCCCGTGGGACCTGCGGGACCCGTCGCGCCGGCGGGGCCGGTGGGTCCGATCGTGCCGTCGGCACCCGCGGGACCCGTGGGGCCGGCGGGACCCGCAGGACCGGTGGGTCCGGCGGGACCGAGGGAGCCGTCCGCGCCGGCGGGGCCGGTCGGGCCGGCAGGGCCCGGAGCGCCCGTGGGACCGGCGGGACCCGTCGCGCCGGCGGGGCCGGTGGGC
>JAUIEF010000206.1 GCA_030428785.1 bacterium | reverse complement strand
GCCGTCGTCGAAGGCGCCGCGCACGGTGTTCTTCTCGACGACGTTGTCGTCGCCCGTGACGAGGAAGCCCTCGCGGGCCCCGGGCTGCACGGTGTTGCGCTCCAGGACGTTCGTGTCGCCGATGACCTGGAAGCCGACCCCCAGCACGTCGACGAGCGTGTTGCGGCGAGCCGTGAAGCCGTCGCCCGTGAGCTCGAAGCCGTTCGCGGTGACGCCCTGGAGCCGGTTCCGCTCGAGCAGCACCGTCCCGGCGCCGGCGTTCGTGACCTGGAAGGCGTCCCCGTCGCAGCGCTGGAAGACGTTGCGCGAGAGGACCGACTCGCCGTCGGCGTGGTCCGTCGTGATGAGCAGCCCGGCGAACCCCAGCACGAAGCGGTTGCGCTCGATGACGACGCGGCCGCCATCGATGTTGATGTAGCCGTTGGACGCCTCGCCCTCGAAGCGGCAGCGGTCGACGGTCGTGACGCTCGCGGGGCTCGCCGTCACGTCGACCGGCGCGGACTCGACGCGTACGAACCGGCACTTCGAGACCGTCGCATCGTCTCCGACGAGATCGACGCCGTCGTTCGAGCTCCCCTCGACGACGAGCTGCTCGAGGACCGCGCCGTCGCCCGTGACCTGCACGCCGACGACGCCGTTCACGAGCGTGAACCCGCGGATCGCGAACCCGTCGGCCGTGACCTGCACGCAGGGGGCCGTGAGCCCGCCGTCGATGACCGCGCCCTTCCCCTGGAGCGTGAGGCCCGACGTCGTGACGACGACGTTCTCGGCGTAGTCACCCTTCTTCACGACGATGACGTCGCCGTTCGAGGCGTCGTCGACCGCCTCCTGGATGGTGGCGTACTGCTGGGGCACCTTGAGCGTCTCCGCCGCGACGGGCGCGGCGGCGAGCGCCAGGCAGGCCCCGGCGGCGAGGAGGCGGCGGTGCGCCCCCCGGCTCGCTGGACCGGTCCTCATGGGAGTTCTCCGGACGGAGGGCGTGCGACCGCCGGGAACGCGCCGACGCGTCGCGGACCGGGCGGGTTCCGTGCGCCCGGGGACCGGGAATGATGTCCGCGCCGCGCGAGGGCGGTCAAGCGAGCCCGCGGTGCGGTGGGCGTACGCACGCGACGCGCCTCGCCGCCGATCCTCCTGCTCCTGCGCGCGCAGGACGAGCGCCGCTCAGGCCGGCGCCTCGATCCAGCCGAGCGGCTCGAGCTCCTCGGGATCCTCCGTGCGTCGTTGAACGAGCACGCGCGCCGTCTCGTGCTGCGTGAGCAGGAGCGCGCCCGGCGTGCTGTGGCGCGAGAAGAGCCGGTCGTGCGGCTCCTCCTCGCCGGGCCAGGGGTACACGAAGACGACGTCCGGGTCGTCGCGGCCCACGCCGAGCGACGCGTACGGGTCGTCGGTGGGATAGGCGCGCGTGTGCTCGCAGCCCTCGACGAGGTCGCCGTCCTCGGGCCCGATGAAGGAGCCGCGCGCGATGCGCGCCGGCAGGTCGAGGTCGCGGAGCAGCGCGCGCGACGCGTCGACGAGGGCGTCGTCGATCTCGATGCCGTGGGCGTCGTAGCCGAGCGCGGAGGCGAGCGCGCAGACGGCGCCGAGACCGCTGCCCCACTCGCGGAACACGTTGCCTCGGAGCAGGCCGCGCGCGCGCACCGAACGGAGCGCCGCGGCGACGGACGGCAGGTCGCTGCCGACGAAGGTCGCGGGCGGCGGCCGCGGGAGCGCGCGCAGGCGCTCGGGGAGCTCCCGGGCGAGCCGCTCGAGGAGCGCCTCGGCGGGGCCGCCGTCGTCGGGCGGCGCGGCGAGGCGCCGCGCGGGCTGCGCGTCGGACGGGCGGTGGGCCACGGGGGACTCCGGGGGGGCGACGGCGGCGGCGACACGTGGGCGCGCGGCCGCCGGGACGCACGGTAACCCGGCGACGGGACGGCTCCGCGAGCCGAATCCGATGCGCCGGACGTGCGCGTGCGGAGCGCGCGAGGAACGGACGTCCCGGAGCGCGCGGGTCTTCGCCGCCGTCCCGACCGTCGGGATCCCCGTCAGCGGCCGCCCGTGATCGCGCTGAAGAACGCGTCGAGCCCCTCGACGTCCAGGTCCAGGCCGAAGACCCAGTCGCGACCGCCGCCGCCGGCCCAGGCGAGCACGGGCACGGATCGATCGGGGGGCGCGGTCGCCCCGTCGGCGAGCCCTTCCGGCCGGAGGGCGCTCCAGTCCATGACGCTCAGCAGCCGACCGTAGTCGGCGCGCGCGGCGAAGCGCATGTCGAGCCCGTCGAGTCGGCGCAGCACCGCGGCGAGGTCCGGCGGCGGGCCGCCGCCCCGCGTCGGGACGGGCGACGCGTCGCCGGTCACGCCGTAGGTCGTCGTCACGCGGCCCTCGGAGGCCTGGAACGCGAGCGCCACCGTGCGGTCGGGTCCGTAGAAGAGGTCGCCCGCGTCCGCCAGGAACTCGGACGAGCCCATGGTCCGATCGAACAGCTCGGCCATCTCCGAGACGTCGATGCGCAGCAGCTCGCGCGTCCAGCCGTCGACGGTCTCCCGCGTGCGCTCGACGCCCTGGCCGAGCATCTCGTAGTTGGTCGCGAAGTAGCGGGCCACGAGGTCGACGAGCGCCTCGGGGTCCTCCGCGTCCGTGACCTGCACGTACGCGATGCGGTCGTCGAGCACGGCGGCCTGCCCGGCGCTCACGTGACCGCACCGCGCGGCGAGCAGCTGGAGCAGCGCCGACGACTCGTACGCGGCGTCCTCGTCGACGCCGCGTCCGGCGAGCGCCTTCTCCGCGAAGAGCAGTCGCCTCCGCTCGTAGCGCGCGTAGGACGGGGCGTCGATCGCGAGCACGAGGTGCATGGGCGCGTCCGGGTCGAGCGTGGCGAGGACGTCGTCGAGCCGGTCGCAGCGCGCGGGCTCGACCGCGGCGAGCGGGCTCTCCGCCGTCACGGCGAGGCGCCCGTCGACGACGAGGTGCCCGTCGCGGAACGCGAGGCCGACCGTCGCCTCGCGCACGCCCGCGAGCAGGTCGAACAGCTCGTCCACCTGCGCGCGGTTGGCCGCCGCGACGTCGAGCGTGTCCCCCGTCCCCGCGTCGGCCTGGGCCCCGACGAGCGCCGTGAGCGCGATCACGGCGGCCCGGGCCTGCCCGAGCCACGCGGCGACGTCGCCGTGGAGCTCGAGGGGCGCGCTGATCTCCTCGTCGACGAGCGAGGCCGGCGCGCCGCCCGGTGTGAACGGCTCGCGCGAGACCGCGACGTAGCCGCCCCGCGGGTGGAGCGTCCAGCCCGACGCCTCGAGCGCCTCGAGCGCCCCGAGCACCGCGATCACCTCGTCCGGCGCGCCCCCGCGCAGCGGCAGGAGCAGCACGAGCGGCTCGCCGCCGAGCGCGCGCCACGGGCGGAGCGCGACGTACACCGGGCGCGCCTCGTCGACGAGGTGCCAGGCGTGCCAGCCCGACGCGTAGAGCCACATCCGGTCTCTGGATCCGCGGTCCCCGTCGTCGGACCCGGGCGCGGCGCGCACGAACTCCCCGAACGCGTCGAGCGAGGGCGTCCGCAGGACGACAGCGGTGTCCTGCGGGAGCAGGGCGGCGACGTCGGCGCGGTCCGCCTCGTCGTCGGGCGACGGCGCGGCCGCGAGCAGCGCGGCGAGCGCGAGCAGCGGGAGGGTCCCCATGGCGATCCCCGATCGTGAGTCGACGCGCGCCGGCGTCCGGTGCGCGGCTCCAGCATCGCCGGGCGCGGCGTGACGCGCCAGGCCCAGCCCGTCGATCAGGCGTCGCGGCCCTTCGCGCGCTCCTTGCCGGCGCGCGCGATCCGGAGCGGCCGTCGGCACACGCGGGCCTTGGCGATCTTCGCGAGCGCCTTCGGCGGCAGCCCCTCGGGGAGGTCGACGAGCGTGTGCGCCGGCCGGATGTCGATGCGCCCCACGTCGCGCCCTTCGAGCCCGCCCTCGTTCGCGATGGCGCCGACGACCTGCGCCGGCTTCAGCCCGTGCTTGCGCCCGACGTCGATGCGGAAGCGCGCCATGCCCGGACCCGGTCCGCGATCGACGGGCCGCCCGCCGCGGGTCGCGCCGGGCCCGCCTCCCGCGGGACGTCCGCCGTGGCCGCCGGCGATGTGCGCGCGCGCGCCGCCGCCCTTGCCGCCCCGCGCGTCGCGCGGCCGCTTCGACGGGCGCGGCGGCTCCGCGAGCATGAGCGGCTCGCTGCCCTGCACGAGTTGCGCGAGCGCCGCCGCCACGGCGAGCGGGTCGCTGTCCGTCTCCTCGACGAACTCCGCGAGCAAGCGCTCGAAGAACGCGGTGCCGCCGGCCTCCATCGTCGCGCGGATGCGCTGCTTGAAGCGCGCGATGCGGCGCGCGTTCACCTCGTCGGTGGACGGCGTCGCCATGACCTCGAGCGGGCGCCCCACCGTGCGCTCGATGGACGCGAGCATGCGGCGCTCGCGCGGCGTCACGAACAGGATTGCCTCGCCGGCGCGCCCCGCCCGGCCGGTGCGGCCGATGCGGTGGATGTACGACTCGACGTCGGCGGGGATGTCGTGGTTGAGGACGTGGCTGATGCGCTCGACGTCGAGTCCGCGCGCCGCGACGTCCGTCGCCACGAGGATGTCGAGGTCCCCGCGCTTGAAGCGGTCGACCGTGCGCTCACGGAGCGGCTGCGCGATGTCGCCGTTGAGCGCGGCCGTCGCGTAGCCGCGCGCCTCGAGCTTCTCCGCGAGCTCGACGGTGGCCGTCTTGGTGCGCACGAAGACGAGCATGCCGTCGACGGTCTCCACCTCGAGCAACCGCGTGAGCGCGTCGAGCTTGTGGAAGTGCGGCACGAAGAGCACGCGCTGCCTGATGGTCGTCGCGGCGGGCGCCGCGGCCTGCAGCGACACGACCTCGGGGTCCGTGAGGTGCTGCTCCGCGATGCGCCGCACCGCGTCGGGCATGGTCGCGGAGAAGAGCGCGACCTGGCGCCCGTCCGGCGTGCGCTCGAGGATCCACCCGACGTCCTCGAGGAAGCCCATGGCGAGCATCTCGTCCGCCTCGTCGAGCACCACGCCGAGCAGGTCGTCGAGGACGAGCGTCCCGCGACGCAGGTGGTCCATGACGCGGCCCGGCGTCCCGACGACGACGTGCACGCCGCGGCGCAGCGGCCGCTCCTGCGCGGGGTACGGCTGACCGCCGTAGATCGGGAGCACGTGGAAGCCCGGGCGGCGCGACGCGTACTTCTGGAACGCCTCCGCGACCTGGATGGCGAGCTCGCGCGTCGGCGCGAGGACGAGCACCTGCGGGCGGCCGGGATCGCGACGCGCGACGTCGAGCCGGTCGATGAACGGGAGCGCGAAGGCCGCCGTCTTGCCCGTGCCCGTCTGCGCGCGACCGATGACGTCGCGCCCGGCGAGCAGCGGCGGGATGGCGCGCGCCTGGATGGGCGACGGCGCCTCGTAGCCCACGGCGTCGAGCGCCTCGAGCACGGGCTCGGAGAGGCCGAGCGCGCGGAAGGAGTCGGGCGCGGGAGCGCCGGCGGGGTCGGGAGAGGACACGGGAACGCGGACCGGGAGGAGCGGGACGACCGGACGGAGACGCCGGGGAACGGACCGGCAGGTCGTCGGGTCGCCGGGAGGACCGGCCTGCGACGTGCGCGGAGCGCCGTCCAGTCTAGCAGCCCGCGGCCGGATGCACGCGGCGGACGCGCGGGCGCCGGCGCGGCGGGGCGACACGACCCCGCCGCGCGCGTCGTCCGTCACGCCGTCCCGGGGCGGTGCTACGCTCGGCGGGCGCCTGCCGCGACGACCGGCGGCCGCCTGTACCCGATCCGAACCGGCCCGACCCCGACCGCTCGAGCCCGCCGATGTCCGCCTCCCGCCGCTCCCTCGCGCTCGCCGCCGCGCTGTTCCTCGCGCCCTCGGCCGCCGCCGCCGACCCGCCGCTCTTCACGGAGGTCGTCGCCGCGGGGCTCTCGTCGCCCACCGCCGTCGTCTCCCCGCCCGGCGACACGACGCGGTTGTTCGTGCTCCAGAAGGACGGCGTCGTCCGCCTCGTCGACGACGGCGTGCTCCTGCCGACGCCCTTCCTCGACCTGCGGCCGCTCGTCCCGGAGGAGGCGTGGAACGGCCTTCTCGGCCTCGCGTTCCACCCGGACTTCGCGAGCAACGGCACCTTCTACGTGCACCACCCGCGCGGGCTCACGACGAGCGACCGCCTCACGATCGCGCGCTACACGCTCAGCGCCGACCCGGACGTCGCCGACCCGGCCTCGCGCGACGAGATCCTCGTGCTGCCGTATCCCGGCATCCCCGGTCACCACCTCGGCGGCTGGATCGGCTTCGGGCCCGACGGGTACCTGCGCGTGCCGCTCGGCGACGGGCACACGACGGGCTTCGAGGCGGGCGGCGGCGCGCGCGCCCAGGACCTCGCGTCGCCGTGGGGCAAGCTGCTGCGCATCGACGTCGACGGCGACGACTTCCCCGGCGACCCCGACCGCGACTACGCGATCCCGCCGGACAACCCGTACGTCGGGCAGGGCGGCGACGAGGCCGTCTTCGCGCGCGGGCTGCGCCAGCCGTACCGCGCGTGCTTCGACCGCGTGACCGGCGACCTGTGGATCGCGGAGGTCGGCCGCTGGGACCGCGAGGAGATCGACTTCATCGCGGCGGGCAGCCCCGGCGGACAGGACTTCGGCTGGGACTGCACCGAGGGCGCGCTCTGCACGCCCAACGGCAACTGCGACTGCGTCGCCTCGCCGCCGACGCCGCCGCTCTACGACTACACGCACGACGACGGCTGCTCGATCGCGGGCGGCGCCGTCTACCACGGCCCGGCGATCCCCGAGCTCGACGGGCGGTTCTTCTTCGGCGACTGGTGCACGAACCGCGTGTGGTCCGTGGCGCAGTCGGGCGGCGTGCTCGTCGACGTGGTCGAGCACACCGCGGAGCTCTCGCCGCCCGGCGGGTTCCAGTCGATCCTCTCGATCAGCGAGGGCGGCGACGGCGAGCTCTACATCACGGACGACGTCGCCGTGTACCGCGTCGTCGCGCAGCGCTGGACCGACCTCGGCGGCGGGACGAGCGGCGTGAACGGAACGCTCGTCGCGACGGGCACCGGGCCGCTCACGCCGGGCTCGCTCAACCCGGTGTCGCTCACGGGCGCGCCGCCGAGCGCGCTCATGCTCGTGTGGATCGCGCTCTCGCCCGGCCCGCCCTTCCCGGCGCTCGGGGGCGTCGTCCACGCGTTCCCGTTCAACAGCCAGCTCTTCGCCTTCTCGAGCCCGGCCGGGACCTGGTCCGCCGCCGCGCCCTGGCCCGCGGGCGTCCCCTCCGGCACCGAGGTCCGCTTCCAGTTCCTCGCGGACGACCCGACGACGCTCCACGACATCACGCTCTCCAACGGGCTCCTCGCGACGACTCCCTGAGGCGGGCGCCGGAGCCGGCCGAGGCCCGCCCCCGGGGCCGGGCGCAGGATTCCTCGGGATCTTCTCGTCATCGGGGTCGGGCCGACCTAGAGTGTCGGCCTGTTCCACCCGATACAGGGCCCACCGCGAGACCACCGGCCGCCGGCCGCGTGCCCCCCCGCGACGCCCGCCTCCCCCAACGCCCCGCGCATCCGCCGGGCCGGGAACCCCGCATGGCCTACGACCTGCGCATCACGCGCGCCACCGACTGGACCGCCAACGAAGGCCGCGAGATCAGCGGCGACGAGTGGCTCTCGGTGGTCGAGTCGGACCCCGAGCTGGCCCCCGACCCGAGCAACGGCCCGTACTCCGTGACGTGGTCCGGCGCCTGGTTCGACTGGTGCGACGGCAACGTCTTCACCACGGACCCGGACCGCGCGACCGTCGCCAAGATGCTGCGCCTCGCCGAGGCGCTCGCCGGCGCCGTGCAGGGCGACGACGGGGAGTTCTACGAGAGCTCGAGGGACTGGTCGCCCCGCTGACGCGCGACGACCCGCGCGCCGACCGCCACCGGTCGGCGGACCGCGCCCTCCCCGGCTCCCCCCACCCGAGGACCCCATGACCGCTCCCACCTTCCAGGAGCTCGACCTGCTCGAGCCCCTCCTGCGCGCCGTCGCCGAGCTCGGACACACCGAGCCGACGCCGATCCAGGCGCGCGCCGTCCCGCACCTCCTCGAGGGCCGCGACCTGCTGGGCATCGCCCAGACGGGCACCGGCAAGACCGCGGCCTTCGCGCTGCCGATCCTCGACCTGCTCGCGGCCGAGCCGTCGCCGCCCGTGCCGCGCGAGCCGGCCGTGCTCGTGCTCACGCCGACGCGCGAGCTCGCCACGCAGATCGGCGACAGCTTCACCGCGTACGGACGCCACACCGACGTCCGCTGCACCGTCGTGTTCGGCGGCGTCGGGCAGGGCCCGCAGGTCGCGACGCTCGAGCGCGGCGTCGACGTGCTCGTCGCCACGCCGGGCCGCCTGCTCGACCTCATGGAGCAGCGGCACGTCGACCTCCGCTCGGTCGAGGTGCTCGTGCTCGACGAGGCGGACCGCATGCTCGACATGGGCTTCGTGCGCGACGTGCGCCGGATCGTCGCGACGCTCCCCGACGACCGGCAGTCCATGCTCTTCTCGGCGACCATGCCCGACGCGATCGTCGCGCTCACGCGCGAGCTGCTCGACGACCCGGTGCGTGTCGAGGTCACGCCCCCCGCGACGACCGTCGAGCGCATCGCGCAGTCCGTGACCTTCGTGGAGAAGGCCGGCAAACGCGACGCGCTGGGCCAGGTTCTGCTCGACCCCGCCATCGAGCGCGCGCTCGTCTTCACGCGGACGAAGCACGGCGCCGACCGCGTCGTGAAGCACCTGCGCCGCCTCGGCGAGAAGGCCGACGCGATCCACGGCAACAAGTCACAGGGCCAGCGCGAGCGGGCGCTCGAGGGGCTGCGCTCCGGCAAGGTGCGCGTCCTCGTGGCGACGGACATCGCGGCGCGCGGGCTCGACATCGCCGACGTGACGCACGTCGTGAACTTCGACCTGCCGAACGAGCCCGAGAGCTACGTGCACCGCATCGGCCGCACGGCGCGCGCCGGGCGCGACGGCGCGGCCATCTCCTTCTGCGCGAGCGACGAGCGTCCGTACCTCAAGGACATCGAGCGCCTCACCGGGCAGACGATCCCGCGCATGAACGCGCCGCCGGCCGACGAGGCGCGGCGCCCCGTGGAGGGCGCCGGGACGAGCTCGTCGGCGCGCGGCGGACGCCGCGGCGGCGGGCGCAAGGCGCGCGGCGGCGGTCGCGGTGCCGGCGGCGCCCGCTCGCGTCGC
>JAUIEF010000011.1 GCA_030428785.1 bacterium | reverse complement strand
GCGTCGCGCGTCGACGACCCGCGCGCGGCACGGCTCGCGGCGGCCGCCCCCGTCGCGTCGCCCCGCGCGCTCGACCCGCCGCCGGTCGCGACCCCGTCGGGCGCCGCGGAGCACGCCGCGTCCCGCGACGCACCCGCGCTCCCCGACGGGTGGCTCCCCGTCCGCGTCACCGGCCGCGTCACGGACGCGCACGGCCGACCCGTCGACGGCGCGCGCGTCACGCTCTTCCCGGAGGCGGCGACGCTCCGGCGCCTCGACATCCCGGACGACGGCGCGCGTGCGGTCGCCGGTCACGCCGGGCACCCCGCGCTCCCCGACACGCGCACCGGCGCGGACGGCCGCTTCGTCCTGGACGGCGTGCGCGTCGAGGGCGCGGAAGAGGGGCTCGACCGGCACGGGCGGGAGCCGGCGCTCCAGGTGCTCGTGCGCGTGGACGGTCGCGCGCACCACGGCTTCGTCGTCCCGGGGCCGGGCGACGCACGGGAGCGCGACGTCGGCGACGTCGTCGTCGCGACGGAGGACGTCTCGGTCACCGCGCGCTTCGTCGACGAGCTCGGGAGGCCCGTTCCCGGCGCGCAGCTCTACGTCGGCGGCTGGAACCCCGACCGCGGCGTCGCGGCGGTTCCCGGGTGCGTCCACTGGACGGCGTGGATGCGCTCCGTGACCGCCGAGGACGACGGCCGCGTGCGGCTCGACGGTCTGTGGCCCGGCTGGTACTCGCTGTTCCCCGTGCACCCGGCGGTCCCCGACGACGCGGAGCACCCGGACGCGTGGATCGCGGCGGGGGAGTCGGCCGACCTGGGCGAGCTCGTCGTGCCCGGCGCGTCCGACGTCGCGCACGGGCCGGCGGACGACGCCGTCCCGTCGCGCGTCGCCCCCGGCGAGCTCCCGCCCGCGGCGGAGCCCGCCCACGCCGGCGGCGTCGCGGGCGTCGTGCTCGCTCCGGACGGTGCGCCCGCCCCCGACGCCGTCGTGCGCGTGCGTCCCGCGGAGCGACCCGTCGGCGCGCGGTCGTCCGTCGCCGGGGTCGCGCCGGGCCCGAGCCTCGGCGGCGACGCGGCCGACGGCGAGGGGCGCTTCACCGTGCGCGACCTGCCGCCGGGCACGTACGTCCTCACGGCGTTCCCCGGCGCGCAGGCGACCGTCACCGTCGGCGACGAGCTCCTCGACGGACTCGTCCTGCGTCAGCGCGCGCTGCCGCGGCTGCGCGGGCGCGTCACGTCCGGCGGCCTCCCGGTGCGTGCGGAGCTGCGTCTCGACCGCGTCCTCGAGAGCGCGTGGCGCGGCACCTACACGGCGGGCCACCTCGGGATGACGGGCGACGACGGCACCTTCGACGTCCCGGTCCACGCGACGGGACGCCTGTTGCTCGAGGCCCGGTCGTTCGACGGCGGCGTCGCTTCGCGCGAGGTCGACCTCGACTGGGGCGAGGACCGGGTCGTCGACGTCGCGCTCGGCACCGGCGGGCTCGCGGGCCGCGTGACGGGCGTCGCGCTCGACACGGACCCGCCGCCGGCGCTGCAGATCCGGCCGCCCGGCGGCGCGCGCTTCCTCGGCGTGCACGGTTGGCGCGAGGCCGGCGGGACGTTCCGGCTGCGGCACCTCGCGGCCGGCCGACACGCGCTGCGCGTCCTGTTGCCCGGCGAGGGCAACGAGCTCGACCCCGCGCGGGGCGCGACGGTGCTCGTCGCCGCGGAGGCGGACGTGCCGGCGGACGGCGTCGCGGAGGTCGTGCTCGACGGCGGGCACGACGAGGCGACGGCGTCGCGCTGACGCGGTGCGGGGCCGCCCCTGCCCGGCCGGTCAGGCGGGACGCGCGCGCCCCGCGAACCACAGGCCGACGAGGCCCGCGACGAGGATCACGAGGTTCAGCGAGACCGCCTTGAGCGCGACCATCTTGAGGTCCTCGAGGCGCCCGTCCTCGAGCTGCTCGAGGAGCGTGTCGAGCCGGCGGTGCACGACGCGGTACCGCTCGTCGAAGGAGTCGTCCATGGACGCGCCGGGCAGCCAGGCCTTCGGTCCGGGGTGCGCCTCGCGCAGCGCGTCCCAGCCGCCGCCCGACTCCGCGAGCAGCTCGGCGTAGTCGGCGGTCGCCGCCTCGTCGTCCGCCCGGTCGGCCAGGAACGCGGACCAGCTCCCGGCGTCCGCGAGCGCGAGCCGCAGGTCGCCGAGCTGGTCGAGCAGGCGGAGGTCCAGCGCGATCGTGGCGAGCGCCTGCGTGCCGCCCGCGAACGATCGGAGCTGGTCGTAGACGGCGATGTCGCGCTCCCCGTGCGTGCCCGTGTCCGTCCCGGCGAGCTCCTCGAACCGGCTCACCGAGGCGGCCGACACCTCGGTCCAGACGTCGCGCTCGTCCGCGCCCTGCTCGGAGGCGCCCACCGTCTGCGAGACGATCGCCTCCTCGAGCCCGAGGTGCGCGTCCGCGAGCTGGAAGCGGATGCCCGCGAGCTCGCGGATGAGGCGCACGTTGATCGCGGCCTCCTGGAAGAAGTTCTGGAGCATCCAGCCCGGTCCCGCGAGCGAGATGACGACGAGGCCCGTGAGCGACGCGAAGACCACGCGCTGTCGCACGACGCGCTTCTTGAGGCGGTAGAACAGGCTCGGCGCGCGCGCCTTGACCTGCGCGCCCGTGAGGTAGCGCTTGATATCGGCCGCGACGTCGGACGCGGTGGCGTAGCGACGGGTGCGGTCCTTCTCGAGCATCTTCTGGAGGATCGCGTCGAGGTCGCCGCGCAGCTTGCGCCGCAGGAGGCGCGGCGTGCTGCGGCGGTCGTGCGCCGCGGACTCCGAGTCGCCGTCCTTGACGCGCTGGGAGGGGGGCGGCGGCTCGGCGTCGCGCACGAGACGCTGCAGCTCCGCGTACCCCTTCCCGCGCACGTCGTCGGCGTCGATGGGCGTGACGCCGGTGAGCAGTTCGTGGAGCACGGTGCCCAGCGAGAAGATGTCCGTTCGCGTGTCGACGTCTCCCGCCGCCTCCGACTGCTCCGGCGAGGTGTACTGCGGCGTGCCGACGAAGTGCCCGAGGTGCGTGTGCAGGCTCGACGCATGGAGCTGCTGGTTCGTCGCCTTGGAGATGCCGAAGTCGATGATCTTGGGGGACGGCTTGCCCTCGCCCGTCGTCACCATGATGTTCGACGGCTTGAGGTCGCGGTGCATGATGCCCTTGCCGTGGGCGTGGTTGACCGCCTTGCACACGGTGCGGAAGAGCCGCAGGCGTTCGTCGACGTCCAGCCGGAACTTGTCGCAGTACTCGGTGATGGGGATGCCGTGCACGAACTCCATGGCGAAGTACGGCCGGCCGGAGTCCGTGGCGCCGGCGTCGAACACGCGCGCGATGTTCGGGTGCTCCATGAGCGCGAGCGCCTGGCGCTCGGCGCGGAAGCGCGCGATGACCTGGCGCGTGTCCATGCCGGGCTTCACGATCTTGAGCGCGACCTCGCGTCGGATCGGCTCCTCCTGCACGGCGCGGTAGACGACGCCGAACCCGCCCTGCCCGACCTCGTCGAGCACCCGGTACGGCCCGATGCGTTGACCCTCCTCGCGGAGGACCGCGCTGCGTCGCTCGTCGAGGGTGCGCGCGACGGACTCGAGCTCCGGGTCCAGCGAGACGGTCGTGTCCGGCTCGAACCAGTCGAGCACGCGGCCGACCTCGCGGCGCAGGTCCTCGTCGTCCGCGCACTCCCGCTCGAGGAACGCCTCGCGCTCCCAGCGCGGCATGCCGCGCCCGCCGAAGAAGAGCTGCTCGAGACGCTGGGACCGCTCGGGGGTCATCGCATGGGGCCGGGGGGGGGGGCCCGGCGGGGGGCGAGGGGACGCCACCGCGGCCGCCCGAGCCCCTCGGACGACGCCTCGCCCGTCTTCTTTAAAGTCCAGGGCGTGCGGTGGTTCTCCATGATACCCTGAGGTGTTCTTTCCGTCCGGGCACTCCCTTTAAATTACGGCCTCCCACCGGATTCCGGCCTCCATGACACTCAGGGTCCGTCTCCTGGCCTCGGGCGCAGGCGATCCCGGCGGTTCCCAGTACGCCACGACCTTCCTCGTGAACGGCGTGCTGGCCGTCGACGCCGGCAGCCTCGGGTACTGCTCCGACCTCGCGGTCCAGCGCGGGGTCCGCGACGTCGTGGTCACGCACAGCCACGCGGACCACGTGGCGTCCCTGCCCGTGTTCCTGGAGAACGTCGGCCGCCCGGAGGGCCCTCCGGTGACCGTGTGGGCGACCGCGCCCGTGCTCGAGAGCCTCCGGGGGGACGTCTTCAACGGGCGCGTCTGGCCCGACCTCGAGCGGCTCTTCGAGGGCCGCCTCGTGCGCTTCCGGACGCTCGAGCCGGAGCAGCCCGTCACGCTGGGCGAGCTCACGGTCACGCCGGTCGACGTGGACCACTGCGTCCCGACCTCCGGGGTCTTCGTGTCGGACGGGGGATCGACCGTGCTCATCGCCTCCGACACCGGCGACACCGAGCGCATCTGGGAGCTGGCCAACCGCCGCGGGGACGTCGCCGGACTGTTCCTCGAGTCGTCGCTGCCGGACGCGCGGGCCGAGCTCGCGGAGGTCAGCGGCCACCTCACGCCCGCGGTCTTCGCGCGGCAGCTCGCGAAGCTCGACACGTTGCCGCGGACGTACGCGGTGCACATCAAGCCGGCGTTCCGCGAGACGGTGCTCGCCGAGCTCGCCGCCCTGGAGGTGCCGGGGCTCGAGGTCGCCGTGCCGGACGAGGAGTACCGGTTCCCGTGAGCGGACCGAACGGACGGGAACGGGACGCGGAGAGCGGCGCCGACGGCACGGAGCGCGCCGTCGAGGAGCCGCGTCCGGGCGGGATCGGGCGCCTCAAGGCGCTCTTCGGGCTCGAGCCGGCGCCGGCGATCGGGCGGCGGCACGGCGCGCGCGTGCACTACGAGTCGGGCGGGCGCCAGGTGTCGCTCGAGCTCGAGCCGCGCCGACACGTCATCGGGCGCGCGCCGGGCTGCGACATCGTCCTCGAGCGCGACCCCGCCGTCGGCGCGCTGCACGCCGAGCTGGTCCACGGCGTCGACGGCTGGTCCATCCGCGACCTCGACAGCAAGAACGGCACCTTCCTCGACGGCGAGCCCGTGTACCACCGCGCCCTGCGCAACGGCGACGTCGTGCAGGTCGGGCGCAGCCGCCTCACGATCGGCATCGACCCGCCCGTGCGCGACCCGAACACGCTCGGCTCGGCGCCCACGACGCGCACGCAGGGGCACCCGGGGCAGATCGTCGGCCGCTTCGACGTGACGCAGCTCGACGCGCACGGCGGGTTCCCGGTGTCCGTCGACGAGCAGGCGTCGCGCGACGACGGCTCCGTGTCGATCGTCGCGACGCCGGGCGACCTCGCGCTGCTCTCGGCGCTCCACGCGGCGGCGGAGTCGCTGCTGCTGGCCGACGACCACGAGACCTTCGCGACCGTGCTCGACGTCATGCGCAGCCACCTGCGCGCGGAGATCGCCGTCGTGGCGCGCCTCGACGAGGGGACGGGCCGCTACGAGCCCGTCGCGTCGCTGCCGCGCGGCGTCGGCGGCGACCGCATCAGCCAGAGCGCGTGCCGGCTGGCGGAGACGGAGCGCGCCGCGTTCCACATCGAGGACGCCTCGACGGACGACCGCCTCCAGGACGCGGAGAGCATCGCCGAGCTCTCGGTGCTCTCCGTGATGTGCGCGCCGCTCTACCACCAGGGCGCCATCCACGCCGTCGTCTACGCGAGCACGACGCAGCGCATGTTCGACGAGCGCCTGTTCCAGCTCTTCTGCACGCTGTCGCGGTACTCGGCCGTGGCGGTCGCCGGCGCGGCGCTGCGACGCCAGGCGCGCGACGACCGCGAGGTGCGCGAGCGCCTCAGCCGCTACCACGCGCCGGCCGTCGTCGACCGCGTGCTCGCGGCCGACGGCGACGGCGACATGATCGTCGAGGAGCGCGTCGTCACGGTGCTGTTCGCCGACCTGTGCGGCTTCACCGCGCTCGCCGAGGACCGCTCCGCGAAGGAGACGACCGCGCTGCTCAACGGCGTGTTCGAGAAGCTCACGCGCGTGGTCTTCGAGATGGAGGGCACGCTCGACAAGTTCACCGGCGACGGGCTCATGGTGCTGTACGGCGCTCCGCTCGACCAGGACGACCACGCCGAGCGGGCGGTCGAGACGGCGCTCCGCATGCAGCAGTGCCTGGACGAGACGTCGGCGGGGGAGCCGGGCCTCCAGCTGCGCATCGGCATCAACACGGGCACGGCCGTCGCCGCCGACATCGGCGCGCCGGCGCGTCGCGACTACACCGTCGTCGGCGACACGGTGAACGTCGCGAGCCGGCTCGAGTCGGAGGTGGCGGGCCCCGGCGAGGTCGTCGTGGGACCGGAGACGGAGGCGGCGGTGCGCGGCCTCCACGCGTTCGAGGCGCTCCCCGAGGTGCGGCTGCGGGGACGTCGCGAGTCCATCGTGCCGCACCGGCTCGTGCGTCGGCCGGCACCAGGGACAGGATCCGGATCATGAACCCCGAGGACCGTGACGTGACCCCCGAGCGCAAGACGTCCGACGCGATGGCGCGGACCGCGGGCGCCGCCCTCGTCGCGGCGGCGCTGTTCGCCGCCGTGCTCGCGGCCTGCGGCGAGACGCGCTTCGCGACGCCCTTCTACCGCAACACCGAGCGGCCCGTGCCGCCGGTCTCCGAGGAGCTCCCGGCGCGCGACGTGCACGCGGCGCTGCTCGACCTCGACGGCTTCCCGTCCGCGCGCGCCTGCGGCCAGTGCCACCCCGACCACTACCGCGAGTGGTCCGTGTCGCCGCACGCCTACGCGCAGCTCAGCCCGGTGTTCAACGCGATGCAGTCCAAGATCGTCGACCTCACCAACGGGACCTTCGGCGACTTCTGCATTCGCTGCCACACGCCGGTCGGCATGACGCTCGGAGAGCCGGTGCTCGCGCCCAACGCGACGCGCCACCCCGTGTCGCGCGAGGGCATCACCTGCGTCGTGTGCCACCGCATCGACCGGACGTACGGCAAGGTGAGCTCGCGCTTCGGGCTCGTGCAGGGCGAGCTCACGGACCCGGTCTACGGTCCGTCGGGCAACGCCGAGCTGCGGCGCGTGCTCGCCGACAAGGACGGCGTCTACGGCGAGCTGCGCACGGACGACGAGGGCACCGGCCAGGAGATCCACCGCGACGTGCTCCCGCTCGCCGAGCTCTCCGAGTCGGGCTTCTGCGGGAGCTGCCACGACGTGACGCTCTCGAACGGCTTCCGGCTCGAGGAGGCGTTCAGCGAGTACAAGTCGTCGCCCGCGGCGGCGGAGGGCACGAGCTGCCAGGACTGCCACATGGGGAAGGTCCCCGGCGTGGCGTCCGGCTACGACGAGGCGCCCGCGGCCGTCGTGTTCGGCACGCCGACGCGCCCGCGCAAGCGCACGAACCACATGTTCCCCGGGCCGGACTACTCGATCGTCCACCCGGGGCTGTTCCCGCACGTCATCGACAAGCGCGACCTCGACCTGGCCAACGTGAGCGAGTGGCTCGCGTTCGACCACGAGGCGGGCTGGGGCACGGACGAGTTCGAGGCCGCCGTGCGCGAGGCGGACGCGGAGGACCGCCCGGAGTTCCCGGACGCGTGGCGCACGAGGTCGAGCCGCGTCAAGGCGCGCCGGCTGCTCGACGGCCAGGAGGCGCTGCTCGACGAGTACAAGCACACGCAGCGCGCGCTGCTGCGCGCCGGCTACCAGCTCGGCGACGTCGAGGTGCTCGATCCCGGCGACGACGGGCTGCGCTTCCGCGTCCAGGTCGTCAACGGGACGGACGGGCACAACATCCCGACGGGCTTCATCGCCGAGCGCTCGACGTGGCTCGAGGTCACGGTGACCGACGCCGACGGCGCGGTCGTGTTCCGCTCGGGCGACCGCGACCCGAACGGCGACGTGCGCGACCTCCACTCGGTGTTCGTGCACGACGGCGCGCTCCCGCTCGACGAGCAGCTCTTCAGCCTCCAGGCCAAGTTCATCACGCGCAACGTGCGCGGCGGCGAGCGCGAGCAGGTGCTCGCCGTGAACCACTCGCTCGACCCGCTGCCGTTCCTGCGTCCGGAGACGCGCTCGACGATCCTCACCGGCCGTCCGTCCGACGCGCGCATCCAGCGCACGGGCATCCCGCCGGAGGCGCGCTTCTGGGCGGACTACGAGGTCCCGGCCGAGGAGCTCTCGGGCCGCGGGCCGTACACGCTGCGCCTGCGGATGATCTCGAGCATGGTGCCGCCGAACCTCGTGCACGCGATCCGCTCGGTGGGATTCGACTACGGCATGACGCCGCGCGAGGTCGCCGACTCGGTCGTCGCCGGGCAGAACGTGCTGTGGGACGTCACGCTGCCGCTCGCCGAGCGCGGTCGGCAGCCGACGGACGCGCCGCCGCGCGACGCCGACGGCGGGGTCCGCCACACGGACGACCTCCTCGACGCGGACGACCCGCGGCGCGGTGCGGCCGTCGCCGGACCGGTGGAGCGCTGAGCCCGGCCATGCGACGTCACCTGCCGTCCCTCGCGCTGCTGCTGCTCCTCGCGCCCGGGCTCCGCGCCCAGGACGGGGAGCCCGCGTCGCCCGCCGCCGGGGACGCGCCCGCCGCGGGCGCGCAGGACGACGCCGGGAACGACGACGACGCGCACGCCGACGACCACGCCGCGCACCCGCTCGACGACGACCACCCGAGCCGCATCACGGACGAGTACATCCCGCTCGCGACGCTCCCCGTCCGGCCGCAGCCGATCGTCGAGCTCGGCAACCCGTTCCTGCAGCCCGGCCTCATCGACCCCGGCACGCGCACCGCGACGGGCGCGACCGTGCAGCCGTCGTTCATGCTCTTCGGCAACCTGCGCAGCGGCGTGAGCTACGTGCACGAGGGCGGCGAGGACACCGTCTCCGACCAGGCGAACCGCCTCGACCTCTTCGGCAACCTGCAGCTCACCGGCACCGAGCGCATCCTCGTCGGCGTGCGCCCGCTCGACGACTACGACGAGTACTACGGCCGCTCGTTCCGCCCCGAGGACGAGGGCAACCACGCCACCGACTGGGACCTCGAGAGCCTGTTCTTCGAGGGCGAGCTCGGCGAGGTCTTCCCGGGCCTCGACCCGGACGACAGCGACGCGCTGGACTACGGCGTGTCCATCGGCCTGCAGCCCGTGACGCTCCAGGGCGGCCTGCTCATGGAGGACAACCTCACGCTCGTGTCGGTGACGCGCAACTCGATCCGGCCCGCGGGGTCGTCGAACCTGCGGCTCACCGGACTCTTCGGCTGGCGCGACGTGAACCGCGGCGACAACCGGCGCGACGGGAGCGCGAAGACCGTCGGCTTCCTCGCCGAGCGCGACACGCGCGCGCGCACGCTCGAGGTCGACGTGCTCGGCGTGACCGGCGACGCGCGCTACGGCGACAGCTACCACGTCGGCGTCGGCTCGACGCAACGCATCGGGCACCTCAACACGACGTTCCGCGTCGCGAGCTCGCTCGCGCAGCACGACGACTCGCCGCAGGCCGCGGACGGCACCGTGCTCTTCAGCGAGGTGTCCTGGACGCCGCACGGCACGGACGACAACCACTACGTGAACACCTTCCTCGCGATCGACGAGTTCACGAGCGCGTCGCGGCGCGAGGACGCGGGCGGGCCGCTCGGCCGCGCGGGCATCCTGTTCGCCGCGCCGGGGCTCGGCGCCGTGGGCGCACCGCTCAGCAACGCGGCGGAGGACGTCGTGGGCGGCGCCTGGGGCTACCAGCGCTTCCTCGACGGCGGCCGCAAGCAGGTCATCACGGAGCTGGGCGTGCGCAAGGACACCGACGGCGCCGACGACGGCGCGGTGGGCGTCGGCGCGCGGTACCAGCAGGCGGTGGGCCAGCGTTCCATCTTCCAGGTGGACCTGTTCGGCGGCTACCGCGAGCGCGCGCACGGGTTCGCCGGCGCGCGCTGCGAATGGCAGGTGAAGTTCTGACACGACGACGCACGACGCACGCGGCGGGAGGGCAAGCCCGCCGCGGGACACGAGGAGGACGAGAGATGATCGACGGACGGACGGACGGGCGCACGGCCCCGCGTCGCGCGTGGGCGCTCGCGGCAGCGCTGCTGCTCGCCTGCGCCTGGCCCGGCGCCGCGCGCGCGCAGTCGGGCGACGCCCTCGTGGTGGGCCCCGACGACGCGCAGTTCGGCTGCCGCAAGTGCCACGAGCGCGAGGTCGAGGCGTGGGAGGAGACGCACCACTTCCGCTCGCTCGAGGTGCTCGACGACTCGGCGGAGGCGGACGACATCCTCGCGAACCTCGGGCTCGACTCCTTCGGCTCCGAGACGGCGCTCTGCCAGACGTGCCACGTGACGACCTGGCGCGAGTCGGCCGACGACGAGGCGTGGCCCGAGTGGGGCGTGAGCTGCGAGTCGTGCCACGGCGCGGCGGAGCACTGGGTCGACATCCACCAGCAGTACGGGCAGGACGCCGACGGCAACACGATCAAGGCGGCGGACCGCGCGCTCGAGCCCGCGGAGCACCGCGCCGAGCGCATCGCGGCCGCGGAGGCGGCCGGCATGATCCGCCCGGAGCGCACGTGGACGCTCGCGTCGAACTGCCTCGGCTGCCACACCGTGCCGCAGCAGGAGCTCGTCGACGTCGGCGGGCACACCGCGGGCAGCGCGGAGTTCGAGCTGCTCGCGTGGAGCCAGGGCGAGGTGCGGCACGGCTTCCTGCACGGCGCGCCGAACGACGAGGCGACGCCGGAGCGCAAGCGCGAGCTGTGGCTCGTCGGGCAGCTCGCGGACCTGCGGCGCAGCCTCGAGGCGCTCGCGGGCGCGACGTCCGACGGACCGTTCCGCGACGCCATGCTCGCGCGCGTCGCGGCGACGCGCGCGGCGCTGGCCTCCGCGAAGGAGGCGCTCGGCGGAGGCGCGGCGGCCGACGGGCTCGGCGGGCTGCTCGACGCGCTGCCGGACGAGCTCCCCGCAGTGGGCGACGGGTCGACGACCGCGCTCGCGACGACCGCCGCGCGGGCCGGCGAGAGCATCGCCGCGCTCTGCGCCGACGGCGCGGACCTCGCGGCGCTCGACGGGCTGCTCCCCACGGACGTCCGAGGAGACGCGGCGCGGCCCTGAGGCCGCGGACGGTGAGACGATGACCCCGGGCGACCGACCGACACGCGAGGACCACCCGTTCGACACGGCCTTCGCGGCGCACGACTTCGCGGAGGTGCTCGCGGTCGATCCGTGGAGCCACGTCGCCGAGGACAAGCGCGACCGGCTGCTCGCGTGCCTGCGGCTGCACTCGCGCATCCGGCGCTTCGAGCGGCTCGAGGTCGTCGTCCGCGAGGGCGACTACGGCGGCTCGGCGTTCTTCGTGCTCGACGGCGCGGTCCGCGTCGTCGTCGAGCGGCAGCCCGGGGGACTCGCGCCGGAGCAGGAGCGCCGCCCGCGCGGCGAGCGCAAGGGCGTGCTCGCGTCGCTCAAGGGTCTGCTGCGCCGGCGGCCGGTGCGCCCCGTCGAGTCGCGCGCGAGCACGCAATGGACGACGGGGCACGAGCGCTACGTGCCCATCGTGCTCAACGAGCTCGAGGTGGACCTCGGCGCGGACCGGACGGCGCGCCTCGAGGCGGGCGAGCTGTTCGGCGAGATCGCGGCGCTCGGTCGCACGCCGCGCACGGCGACGGTCTACGCCGAGGACGAGGGCACGCGGCTGCTCGAGATCCGCTGGCAGGGGTTGCGCGACCTGCGGCGCGTGTTCCCCGAGCTGGGCGAGCACGTCGACGAGCGCTTCCGGGCGCGCGCGCTGCGGCAGCACCTCCGCGCGACGCCCGAGTTCCGGCGCGTGGGCGACACGCCGGGCGTGCGGCGCGCGCTCGCGGACGGCGACCTCGTGCGGCTCTTCCGCGACGGCCTCGCGATGGAGCCGCCGGACGAGCGGTTGCGCCGCGCGGCGACGGAGGCCGCGGGAGAGGACGGCGCCGGCGCCGACTCGGACGACGGTCACGCGACCGCGCTCCCGCCGCACGAGCCGCTCGCCGTGAGCCGCGGCGCCGGCGGCGCGGCCGAGCTCGTCGTGCACCGCACGCGCGCGCCGCTCCCGGACGACGAGCCCGGACGCCTCGCCCTGCTCGACGCCTTCGAGGCGCGCGCCGGGTGCCCGGCGGTCCTCGTGTCGACGCCGCCGGGCGAGCCGCCGAGCTGGCTCGCGCGCTTCGTCGAGCCCGACACGGACGGCGCCGGGCGCCCCGTCTGGCTGCACGCCGCCGACGACCCGGACGTCCTGCTGCCGGAGCTCCTGCACCCGCTCGCGCTCGACGAGGTCGCGCGCCGCGCCGTGTTCCGCAGCTACGGGCGATTCGAGTGGGCGCGCATGAAGACGAACCCCGAGGAGGAGCCCGTCGTCGCGGCGGAGGGCGACGCGCCGGAGGGCGTGCTCCTGCTGCGCTGCGGCTTCGCGCGGCTCAGCCAGCGCGCCGGCGCGCAGGAACGCACCGTGGGGTACTTCGGCCCCGGGCAGGCGTTCGGAATCGAGGAGATCGCGCACACCGCGCGCGACCCCGGGCGCCCCGCGACGCTCCGGCGCACGCTCCGCGCGCTGGGCTACGTCGACGTCGTGCTCATCCCGACGGAGGTCGTCGAGACCTTCGTGCTGCCGTCGCTCGCCGGCCCGGAGATCGCGCCCGTGCAGGCGGTCGAGGAGCCGGCGGCCGGTCACGGGCTGCTCGACTTCATCGTCGACCACCGCCTCAACAACGGCACGCAGGCGATGCTCATCGACATGGAGCGCTGCACGCGCTGCGACGACTGCGTGCGCGCGTGCGCCGCGACGCACGAGGGCAACCCGCGGTTCGTGCGGCACGGGCCCATCCACGACGGCGTCATGGTCGCGTCGGCGTGCATGCACTGCGCGGACCCGACGTGCATGATCGCGTGTCCGACGGGCGCCATCGCGCGGCAGCTCGTCGGCGGCGAGGTCGTCATCGACGAGGACACGTGCATCGGCTGCTCGGCCTGCGCGGTGAACTGCCCGTACGACGACATCCGCATGGTCGAGATGGTCGTCGACGAGGGCGGGCGCGCGCTGCCCAAGGCGACCAAGTGCGACCTGTGCGTCGAGGAGTCCGCGGGGCCGGCGTGCGTGCGGGCCTGCGCGCACGAGGCGCTGGCGCGCGTCGACCTCAACCTCGCCGACCGCCTCGACGGGTTCTTCGGACGATGACGCGCGACGGCGAGGCGGGGCGTGTGGCGATCGGCGGCGCGGCGACCGGCGCGCTGCAGGGCGAGGAGGCCGCCCGGGAGCTCATGTCGCGTCGGGCGTCGGCGCCCGCGGTCCGCGTGCTGCGGAGCGGCCGCGCGCGTGCCCGCCGCAGGCTGCGCCACGCCGCGGGGCTCCTCGTGCTGTCCGCGGCCGTGACGCTCTGGGCGCGTCGGCTGGGCGACGGCCTCGGCGACGCGTCCGTCGCCACGGGCTGGCTGCTCGCGACGGTGCTCCTGGGGCTCGCCGCCTTCAACCTGCGCAAGCTCGTGCCCGTGTTGCGGCTCGGCCCCGCGGCGTCGTGGCTGCGCTGGCACGCGTCGGGCGGGCTGTTCGCGTGCGTCGTGTTCGTGCTCCACGTCGAGGGGCGCGTGCCGGACGGCCGGCTCGAGGGCGCCGTGGCGCTCGCGTTCGCGCTCGTGACGCTCACCGGCTTCGTCGGCCTCTGGATGTCGCGGACGTTCCCCAAGCGGCTCGCGCGTCGCGGGGAGGAGGTGCTCCACGAGCGCATCCCGCGGTTCCGCGCGCGGCTGCACGCCGAGGCCGAGGACGTCGTGCGCGAGGTCGCCGGGCCGGCCGCGCTCGCCTCCGGCAACGCGCTCGCGTCCTTCCACGCGCGGCGCGTCGAGCCGTTCCTCGCCGCGCCCGCGAACCGCTGGGCGCACCTGCGCGGGTCGGGCGCGCCGCTCGCGACGCTCACGCGCGACATGGAGAGCATCCGTCGTCGCCTCGACGTCGAGGAGTCCGCCGCGCTCGACGAGCTGCTCGCCATCTGCCGCAAGAAGGACGAGCTGGACTTCCACGACGCGCTGCAGGGCGCGCTCAAGGGCTGGCTGTTCGTGCACATCCCGCTCACCGTGGTGCTGCTGCTCCTGCTCGTCGTGCACGTGTGGGCGGTGCACGCGTTCGGAGCGGCGGCGTGACCCGGCGCATGCAGGGCTTCGGCCGCGACGAGAGCGGCTACGAGCGCACGGACCCGTGGGTGTGCGGACGCGCGGCGTCGGGCGAGCCGTGCGCGGCCGGGCCGGACCGCCGCGGGCGGTGCCTCCAGCACGAGGCGGTGGACCGTTGCCGGCCGACACGGTCGCTGCGCTCACGTCGTCGACGGCTCACCGCCGGGGTCGCGCTGCTCACGGCCGGGCTGCTCGCCGTGCTCCTCGGCGGCGGCGCGTCCGAGGCGCTGCTCTCGCCCGGGCCGCTCGTCGGCGCGCACGCCGACGTCGTGGCCGGCTGCTCGGACTGCCACGCGCCGGACGGCGCGCGCACGGCGGGCCTCTTCCCGGCGCCCGGGCTCGACGAGGGCGCGACCGGCTGCGGCGCGTGCCACGCCTTCGGGCACGAGGACGCCCGGGACCGCGCGCACTCGCTCCCCGCGGCGTTCCTGCCGACGCGCGAGGGCGGCGGCGCGCGCCTCGCGGACGCTGCGGGCGCGTCGGTCCCCGACCACGCGACCTTCTCCTGCGCGCAGTGCCACGCCGAGCACCGCGGCGCCGACGCCTCCCTCACCGCGATGGCCGACGCCCGCTGCCAGACCTGTCACGCGTCGACCTTCGACGGCTTCGCGGAGGGTCACCCGGAGTTCGTCGGCTACCCGCACGCGCGCCGACGGCCCATCGCCTTCGACCACACGGCGCACTTCGACGACTACTTCCTGCGCGAGAGCGACGCGACGCCGTCGTTCGACGCCGCGGCGCCGCGCTGCACGGACTGCCACGCGCCGGAGCCCTCGGGCGAGATGATGACGCCGCGCTTCGACGACGCGTGTGCCGCCTGCCACGGGGACGACGTCGCGTTCGCTCCGCGCGACGCGCCCGTGTTCGCGGAGCTGCCCGCGCTCGCCGAGCCGCCCGCCGGGCTCGCGACCTGGCCGACGGACGTCGGCGCGCGCCGCCTCGAGGTCCCGCCCGAGATGCGCCTCCTGCTGGGCGACGCGGCCGCCGACTGGGTCGCGCTCTCCGACCGCAGCCGGCGCGCGCTCGCGTGGCGCGGTCTCGAAGGCGAGGAGCTCGCGCACGCCGACGCGATCGCGCGCTCCCTCGGCGGGCTCGTCGCGGAGGAGCGCGGCGACGACGACGCGCTCGCCGCGCGTCTCTGCGCCTCGAGCGACGGCACCTGCTGCGACACGACGGCGCGCGGCGCGGAGCTCGCCGGGGCCCTCGACCTGCCGGCCCTCCGCGACGCCCTCGACGACGCGGCCGACGCGTGGTTCGCGCCGCCGCAGGGCGCGGGCGTGCTGCCGCCGGACGTCGACGCGCCGGAGATCACGGGCGACGCGCACGTCGACGCCGCGCCGCCGCCGCTGCCCGAGGACGCGACGGGCTTCCTCTTCGACCCCGCCGCCGAGGCCGTCGTCTACCGGCCGACGGGCCACGCGGACCCCGTGCTCGCCGCGTGGATCGAGCTCGTCGCGCGGCGCGTGCACCACGAGGCGGACGCGCTCGCGCTCGAGGACGTGCTGCGCGACAACGCGCTCGGCACGGTGTACCGCCGCTGCACGGGCTGCCACAACGTCGACCGCGACCCGGTCGGCGGGCTGCACGTGCACTGGGACGGCCGCACGCCCGACACCCTCGTGCGCTTCGTGCACCGGCCGCACCTCGGCGAGCCCTCGCCGCGCGTCACCGACTGGCCCGAGGGCACGTGCGCCACCTGCCACGCGCTGCGCCCGCGCGACGAAGCGGCCCCCGCGAACTCCTTCTTCTACGGCTGGGAGGGGCGGCCCACCGACACCTCGCGCCTCGCGGTGCAGTTCGACCCGATCCCGCGCGAGCGTTGCGCCGAGTGCCACGCGCCGGAGGACGAGGGCGGGCGCGCGCCGACGTCGTGCCTGAGCTGCCACCGCTACCACGCGGGCGGCGTGACGCACCGGACGCCCGCCGGACGCTGACGCGCGCCGCGCGATCCGCGGACCACGCGACGCGCGCCGGGCCCCGCCGTCGGCGGGGCGTCCCGTGTCTGCGTCCTGTCCCGGAGACACCCGCCCGCCGGCCGGGCCGACGGGCGGGCTCTCCCGGTCGTCGGCTCAGAACCTGCCGAGCGCGACGCCCTTCTTGCCCTGCGCGGCCACGTAGGTCACGGCCAGCACCGCCTGGGCGGTGCGGTCGCCGAGCTCCACGGTGACCGGCAGGAACGGCGTGTCCCCCGGCGGGAACACGTTCGCGTCCACGAGACCGTCCTGCGCGAAGACCTCGGCCAACGAGGCCTTCCTGCAGGTCAACACGACGTCGCACGTGCCCGGGTCGCGCTTCTGACGGCGCAGGCGGATCCGCGCGCGGTCGACGTCACCCTTGCCGTTCTCGTCGAGCACGAACGTCTCCTCCCAGGAGCCGATGCGCACGGTGACCTTCTCGTCGAACGGCAGGAACCCGCCGTGCGGCAACGCGAACATGCGGAGCGCGAGGCGGTCCCGGTCCGGGTGCGCGAAGTCGAGCGCGATGCCGAGCCGGGCGTGCTTGAGCTCGCCCACCTGCGCGCCCTTGAACACGCCGCGCACGTGCTGGCGCGCCCGGTACACGACCATGACCTGACGCTCGGTCCAGACACCGTCGATCTGGACGCGCACGGGGATGGAGACCGTCTCGCCGCCCTTCGCGGTGGTCCGGTTGCCCATGCCCTTGCCGTTCCGGAGGTCCTCGAGGTCGCTCTTGCGGAGCGCGAGCCTCAGGGTCAGCGCGCCGGGCTCCTTCTTCATCTCGCGCACGCGGAGCTTCGCGTCGAAGGTCTCGCCGCGGCCGGCCGCGTCGAGCATGAAGCTGCGGTCCATGTCACCGACCTGGACCATGACGAGCTGGCCCGCCGGGTCCCAGTCGGGCCCCACGGGCACGGTCATCGTGAGGCGCAGCGAGTCGCCGCCGGGCTGGCCCATGCGGAAGCGCGCACGGAGCCGGAGGCGCTCCATGACGTCGGGCTTGCGTCCCTCGAGACGGACATGGTCGAGCTGGAAGCCCGCCGGGCCCGTGTACCACTCGGGCACCCACCACGCGAAGACGAGGCGCACGTTCATGCCTCCGAACTCCGAGAGGTCGACGGCCGTCGTCACGTCCCCGGTGTCCGGGACGAAGGTGCCGCCGGCCGCCCGCAGGACGTCGAAGGCCGCGAGCGCGTCGCCGCCGCCGACCGGTTCGACGAGCACGCGGAACCAGCGGTCCAGTCCGCTGTCGAAGACGTCCCACCCCGCGCGCGTGTCGAAGAGCAGCATGGTCCGGTCCTTCGGGACGGTGAGGTCCTGCGAGACCGAGATCGTGCCGGGGCCGCCGCCGTCGAAGCCGTGGTAGAGCGCGTGCTCGCCGCGCGTGGGGGTGACCGTGAAGAACCCCGGAGAACCGTCCGGTCGGACGCCGAGCGGGAAGTAGGGGTCGTCGAGGTCCTGCGCGACCCAGTGGTTCAGTCCGTTCTCGAAGCTGCCGTTCTGGACCTGCGCCGCGACGGGCGCGACGGCGAGGCCGAGTGTGATCGCGAGCGCGGTGAGGCCGCGCGCGATGCCTGTGCGGGAGTTCATCGTGGTTCCTCCGCTGTCCGGGTGTCGGTCGCGGCGGAGCACCGCGAGCGGCGCGTCCCGGAATGGTCCGTGGATACGGATCCCGCTAGCCCCGCGCGCGGGGCGCGCCGCTGATGCGGCGGCATCAGCGAAGGACGGTTCCGGCGTCGCTCCCCGACGCGCTTGCGGAGGTGCGCGCCCGTCGCGGACGATGGCGGCATGTCGACCGACCCGGAGCAGCGCGCCGCGGACCCCGAGCGTGAGCCGTCCCTCGTCGCGCGCCTGCTGCCCGTGATCTTCGCGCTCGCGCTCATGGCGATGGCGTACTGGGCGGCGTCGACGTGGATCGGGGCGGAGGAGACGGCGAGCGGGGCGTCGCCGGCGCACGGCGGCGGCTGAGCGGTCGGCGCCCGCGGGGCCGCGGACGGACGGGACGCGGGTGGTCCTCAACACACCCCGGCCCCGATCCGAAGAGGCGATCTTTCCCCGCGAGATCTCGCCATGACGACCACCGCCGATCGGGCCGCGACGCCCGCCTCGAACGCCTCCGCGAACAGCACCCCGCCCGCCGAACTGCCGCGGCTGGGACGCCTCGAGCGCGTCGACCCGCGCATGGCGTGGCCCGACGAGGCGACGCACTTCGCGCCGTGGCTCGCCGCGGGCGACAACCTCGTCCACCTGAGCGAGACGGTCGGCCTGGACCTCGAGGTGCTCCCGCCGGAGCAGGGCGGCGCGGCCTGCCGCGCGGGCGTCGTGTGCAAGGACCGCCGCAGCGCCGTGCGCGTCCTCGTGCAGGCCCAGGTCGAGGAGGCGGACCACGCGCACCTCGGCGAGGTCGTCGCCGACGCCGCCGCGCTGCAGGTCGGTCAGGTCGTGTGGGTCGCCGAGAGCTTCTCGGACAACCACCGCAACGCGCTCCAGTGGCTCAACGGCGTGACGAACGGCGCCATCGCGTGGCGCGCCGTCGAGGTGCAGCTCTGGCGCATCGGCGACTCCATGGCGCCGCGCTGGCACGTCCTCGTGCGGCCGAGCGCCGCCGGCCCCGGCGTGTCGAACGCCCAGGACGACGAGCTCACGCCGCTCAAGCAGGACCAGCTCGCGTTCTGGAGCAAGCTGCGCGCGCGCCTCGTCGACGGCGACCTCGAGCTCAAGGTCCCGGAGGCGCGCCCGGACTACGCCATGCGCTTCGGGATGGGTCGCACGGGCTTCCAGCTCGAGGCCGCCGCGCTCTTCGGTCAGCACGACCGGCTGTGGGCCGCCGTGAAGCTCACGGGTCCGCAGGCCAAGGAGCACTTCCAGCAGCTCATGCTCCAGCGCCGCGAGATCGAGACGGACCTCGAGGACTTCCTCGACGACGACCTCGTCTGGGACGAGTACCCGCGCGCCGAGCAGACGTCCTACGTCTACGTGCAGCGCAAGCCCGCCAAGCTCGCGGACCGCGGCACCTGGGACGACCACGTCGACTGGCTCGAGCAGGCGCTCGAGGGTCTGGCGAAGGCGTTCGGCGAACGGATCGGCGAGCTCGGCTGACGGCGCGCGGCGCCGCGCCCCGCGCTCACCAGAGGGAGCCGATCCCTCCCGAGCAGCCGGCCATGAGGTGCTGGGCGTGCAGCAGCGGCACGTGCGACCACGGTGAGAGGTGCAGGTCGCGCACGAGCTGGTGCCACAGCTCGTCCTGGAGCTGCGGCGTCTGGTCCGGCGGGCGCACGGGCGGTCCGCGCGTCTCCCAGCCGGGCAGCACCGGAGAGGTGGGCGGCGTGCACCCGACGCCGCGCGCGCCGTACGCGACGAGGAACAGCATCTCGGCGCAGGTGAAGTCCGCGGCGAGCCGCTCCCACAGCGTCGCGTGCGTCGTGCCCGTCTGCAGGCAGAGGAACGCGAACTCGGCCCAGCAGTACATGTAGCTGCTGTCCGGCTGGGCGTCGTAGAGGTGCGGCGCCATGAACTGGCACGGTCCGAGCGTGCCCGTCGCGAAGCCGCGGTACGCCTGCCAGAGCAGCCCGATGTCGACGCCCTCCCAGCCGCCGGGGAAGAACTGCTGCATGCGCCCGACGAGCAGGTCCGCGATGCGCTGCACGCGCGCGGGGTCGTCGAGCGGGAGCTCGTCGGGCTCGGGCACCGCCGGGTCCTTGCCCTGGTAGAGGCTCGACTCGATCGTCGTGAGGCGCACCCCGAGGCGCGCGACGAGGATCGGCATGAGCGTGAGCACGTCGTCGAGGCGCTCCGGCGTCGGCGGGTTCTGCGGGTCGATGAGCGCGGGGTTGCTGTCGTGGTCGACCTCGGTGAAGTAGGTCGTGATGAGCGGCGTCGGGTCCTCGAGCTGCTGGAGCTGAGCGATCTCTGAGTCCGTGAACGAGCCGCCCGCGCCGGGATCGAAGCCGACGGCCTTCCGGATCTGCTCGCGCCGGTCGGCGCCCCACGAACCGCCGGTGGGTGGCTCCGGCAGGTCGTCGGCGTCGGGCGTCGACCAGTGCGCCTCGGAGAGCGTGACGGGCTCGCCGCCGTACTCGACCTCGAGGACGACCTCGGTCACCGGGTGCTCCCGGAACACGAACTCGTACGCGATGTCGGTGAGCGGCTTGCCGGCGACGGGCGGCCGCGTGCGGGTGACGACCGCGCCGCGCCGCGTGCGCGTCGGCCGGAACACGACGCGCAGCCGTGTGTGGTCGACGTCCTCGCTGGGCGGGACGGCGAGCAGCGTGCGACGCCCCATCAGGTGTACTCGCCGATCGTGTAGAGCATGCTCACGGTCGCGGTCCACATCGTCCCGGAGCCGAGCGGGAACTCGGTCGTGACGGTCACCGGCTCGAGCGTGTCGAAGTTGTTCCCCGACGCTTCGTGCAGGCCCTTCGGGCCGTAGTGGCAGCCGCGTCCGCAGGGCGTCCAGCCGAGGCTCGCCTGCGGCGTGAGCGCCAGGATCTTCCCGCCGTTGTGCTGCGCGAGCGGCGCGAGCACGCGCTCGACGGGGAGGTCCGTCCAGTCGAAGGCGGCCTCGAGGTCCGGCAGGCCGTGCGGCGCGGCCATCGCCTCGAGCTCCTTCCACTTCTGGGAGCCGCCGATGGCCGCGTTCACGACGCCCTTCCAACCGGTCCTCACCATGCCGCGCTCCGCCTCCGTGAGCGCCTGGAAGGCGCCCTGCTGCGCGGCGACGATCTCGAACTGCACCTCCGCGGTCGATCCGTACATGGGCATCGCATCACTCCTCGTCTGTCTCGAGAAAGGGTCGGTCGCTCCGCACGCAGCGGAAGCCGGTGAACGGTGAGCCCGTGCCGGGCTTCTGGTGGCGACGGAGCGTGAGGTCGGTGTCCTCGTGCGCCGGGCGCCAGTCGCCGCCGCGCAGGACCGCGGCGCCGGAGCCGGGCAGGTCCCAGCTGCTCGTGAACTCGTCCACGTTCGTGAACATGTGGCGCAGCCCGATCGCCGTCGGCAGGCCGGAGCCCTGGCCGACGGGCGCGACCGAGCGGCGGTAGAGGTCCCAGAGCTCGCCGGGCCGGTCGCCGAGCGGCGTGTCGGCGCGCGGGAGCGGCTCGGGCGGCGGCCCGTCGCCCCACGGGAGCAGCCGGCCGTCGGGCCAGCGCGCGGCGGCCTCCCACTCGTCGGAGGTCGGGAGGCGGAGCCCGTGCCAGGCGGCGTAGGCCTCCGCGTCGAGGTAGGTCATCCCCGCGGCGGGCAGCGCGTCGAGCGCGGGGTCCCACTGGTCGAGGCCGGACCACCACCATGGCGGCGCGCGCCCCGTCGCGAGCACGAAGCGCCGGTACTCGCCGTTCGTGATCTCGTCGCGCGCGACGGCGAAGCCGGCGAGCGTGACGCGGCGCTCGGCGCGCGGCGTGCCGACGAGGTCGGGGCGACCGACGACGTGGGTCGACGCCGGGATCGCGACCATGCCCTCGGGCACGTGCCCGGGCGGGAGCAGCAGGAGGTCGAGGCGCATCGGCGTGGCACCTCCGCCCGTGTCGCCGTCGCCCGCCCACGGTCGCCACGTCGTCTCGGCGAAGCGGCCGTCGCGCGCGATGACCGTGATGCGGCACGGGCCGTCCGGCAGCGAGAGGTTCGGCGGCGGCACCTCGTCCGCCGCGAGCCCGGGCACGTACGGGAGGCTCTCGCCGTGCTCGACCGGCGTCCCGAACCGCCCCGTCGCGGCGTCGAACGGCTGCACCCACACCGTCCCGGTGACGGGCCGGCTGCGCAGCACGAGCGCGTGGTCGCGGGGCCCCTCGTCGCCCAGGCGGTCCGCGAGGAGCGCGCCGGCGACGAGCACCGTCGCGAGCAGCGCGCCCACGAGCAGCGGCGTCTGCCGGCGACGCGCCCAGCGCAGCGCGCGCCGCGGCGGCGACGGCGGGCGCGCGAGGATCGGCCCGCCCGCGAGGAAGGTCCGCAGGTCGGCGGCCATCGCGGACGCGCTCTGGTAGCGGTCGCGCGGCCGCTTCTCGAGCGCCTTGTGGCAGATGGTCGCGAGGTCGCGCGGCACCTCCGGGCGCACGGCGCGCACCCGCGGCGGCTCGCGGTTCAGCACGGCCTCGAGCACCTCCGGCACGGACTTCCCGTCGAAGGGCACGCGCAGCGTGAGCGCCTCGTAGAGCACGACGCCCAGTGAGAACACGTCGCTGCGCGCGTCGACGTCGATCGTCGAGGCCTGCGCCTGCTCCGGGCTCATGTAGCGGCAGCTCCCCGCGATGCCGCCCGCCTGCGTGAGGCCCGTGCGGTCGAGCAGGCGCGCGATGCCGAAGTCCGTGAGGTGCGGCTCGCCGCGCGTGTCGAGCAGGATGTTCGCCGGCTTGACGTCGCGGTGCACGATGTCGTTGCGGTGCGCGTGGTCGAGGGCCTCGGCGACGCGCGCGACGCGCGCGGCGTGCGCCCGGAGCCGCTCGCGCTCCGTGCGCCGGCTGCGCGGCGTCTCGTCGTCGCGCAGCGCGCGGCGCTCCTCCTGCACGAGCCGATGGAGGGTCGTGCCCTCGACGTACGGCATGACGAGGTACGGTCGCCCCTCGAACTCGCCGCTGCGGTAGACGGGCACGATCGCCGGGTGCTCGAGCCGCGCGAGCGCCTGGGCCTCGACGCGCAGCCGCTCGCGGTCGCCCGGGTGGACCTCGCCGGCGGGCGGCAGCATCTTGAGCGCCACGCGGCGGTCGAGCGAGACCTCGCGCGCGAGGTAGACGACGCCCATGCCGCCGTGGCCGAGCTCGCGCTCGATCTCGAAGTCGCCGATGCGCGCGCCGGTCGAAAGCCCGGCGACCGGGTCGTCGGACCCGGCCGCCGGACCACCTCTCGCTCCCGTTCCTTCCCCGTTCCCGTGCGGCTCTCCCACCGACGGGGACGACGGGTCTCCCCAGGACGCGAGCAGCTCGTCGACCGACGGCAGGGACCCCGCGGCGTCGTGGTGCCGCAGCAGGTCCTCCACCTCGCGCCGAACGTCGGCGTCGGCGCAGTGCGCGTCGAGCCAACGTTCCCGGGCCGCGGGGTCGAGCCCCACGACCTCCAGGAAGATGCGCTTGAGTTCCGGGTCGGGATCCATCGTCGTCCTTCCGGACCGGTGGCCGAGAACGGGGACGCGTGCTGCTCGACTTTCTCCGGAAAATCCTCGGCGAGCCCCGACCCGTCGCCGCCTCCTCCGACGCGCGGCGGGTCCGGCACGCGGTCCCCCGACGAGGTGCGCGAGTGTATCACCGGGCGCGGCGTCCTCGCCCGCCCGCGGGCCCGTCGCTACGATGACGGGCTCCCATCGCCGCCCGAGTCACCGGAGCCCCGCCATGTCCGCGCCGAACAAGGCCGTCGTCGCCGCCCTCGAGACCCTGCTCGCCGACAGCTACACGCTGTACCTCAAGACGCACAGCTACCACTGGAACGTCACGGGGCCGATGTTCTCGACGCTCCACACGATGTTCGAGACGCACTACACGGAGCTCGCGCTGGCCGTCGACGAGATCGCCGAGCGCATCCGCTCCGTGGGCGCGCCGGCGCCCGGCAGCTACACGCAGTTCATGGAGCGCGCCACCGTGAAGGAGGACACGACGGTGCCCGCCGCGATGGACATGGTCACGCAGCTCGCGGAGGACCACCGCGCGGTCGCGGACTCGGCGCGCAAGGTCGTGAAGGCCGCGGGCGACGCGGGCGACGACGCCACCGAGGACCTCGGCGTCCGCCGCATCGACGTGCACGAGAAGACCGCCTGGATGCTCCGCAGCCACCTGGAGTAGTGCGGATCGCTCGGCGGAGCGGCCGCGCGCGCGCATCCGGCGGGGCCGGGGCCGCGAACGACACGCGGCTCCCGGGACGACGGTCGGCGCCGTCCCGGGCACGGCGCGTCGCGGACGGTTCCGCCCCCGGCGGTTACCCTGGGGGCGTGTCGCCGCCGGGGCCCGGCGGCCCGGCGCGACGGGCCCGCGCCTCCGACCCACCCTCCCGCGCATGACGTCGACCTCCCGCAAGCCGTCTCACGCCGCACGTCGCCGGCGCTCCCCGCTCCTGCCGGCGCTGCTCGTCGTCGCCGCCGGGGCCGCCGCCGCGTGGTGGGGGCTCTCGCGCGAGGAGGTCGCGGTCTACGACGGCCCGGTGCGCGCCGTGACGCGCGGTCCGCTCACCATCGGCGTGTCGGAGGCCGGCACGATCGAGGCGCGCGAGAAGGTCGTCCTCAAGTGCGAGGTCGACGAGCGCAGCACGACGATCACCTACATCGTCGAGGAGGGCACGCTCGTCGAGGAGGGCGACCTGCTCGTCGAGCTCGACGCGAGCGTGCTCACCGACGAGCTCTACGACGAGGAGATCGACGTCCTCGACACCGAGGCGGAGTTCATCGCCGCGCGCGAGAACCTGGAGGTCGTGAAGAACCAGGCGATCGCCGACGTGAGCGCGGCCGAGCTCGCGCTGCGCTTCGCCCGCGAGGACATCAAGAAGTACGTCGAGGGCGAGTACCCCAAGCAGCTCATGGAGGCGACGAACAACGTCAAGCTCGCCGAGGAGCAGCTCCAGCAGGCGCACGACACGCTCGCCTGGTCCGAGCGGCTGTCGGAGCGGGGCTTCCTCGCGGGCTCGGAGCTCGACCGCGACCGGCTCGCGAAGCAGAGCGCGGAGCTGGACGTCGAGCTGGCGCGCGCGGAGGTCGCGCTGCTCGAGGAGTACACGCACGGTCGCCAGCTTGCGCAGCTCGAGTCCGACGTGCAGCAGGCGGAGCTCGCGCTCGACCGCGTGACGCGCAAGTCCAAGGCAGACATCGCGCAGGCGGAGTCGACGCTCGCCGCGAGCGAGAAGCAGCTCGAGCGGCAGCGCGCGCAGCTCGCCGACATCCAGCAGCAGGTGGAGAAGTGCGTCATCCGCGCGCCGGTGGCCGGCATGGTCGTCTACGCGACGACGGGTCAGGGCAGCTGGCGCGGCAACGACGAGCCGCTGCAGGTGGGCCGCGAGGTCTACGAGCAGGAGGAGCTCATCCACATCCCGGTCGCCGACAGCAAGTCGGCGCGCGTGAAGGTGCACGAGTCGGCGCTCGACAAGGTGCGGAACGGGCAGCCGGTCACGGTGAGCGTCGACGCGCTGCCGAGCCGCGTGTTCGAGGGCGTCGTCGCGCGCATCTCGCCGCTCCCCGACGCGCAGACGCAGTGGCTCAACCCCGACCTCAAGGTGTTCGACACGGAGATCCACCTGCTGGGCGACCTCACGGGGCTGCGCACCGGCATGACGTGCCGCGCGGAGATCCTCGTGGAGCACTACGAGGACACGCTCTTCGTGCCGGTGCACTGCGTCGTGCGCGTGGGCGACGCGCCGACGGTGTACGTCGTCGAGGAGGGGCGGCTCGTGCGGCGGCCGGTCGAGGTGGGCCTCGACAACAACCGCATGGTGCGCGTCGTGTCCGGCCTCGAGGAGGGCGAGCTCGTCGCGCTCGCGCCGCCGCTCGACGAGGCGGAGACGACGGACGCGCGGCCGGGCGCCGGTGCGCCGGGCGACGCCGGCGGCGCGGACGCGTCGGGCGGAGCGGTCGACGGCGCCGGTGCGGACGTGCGCGTGGACGGCGCGGACACGTCCGGCGGCGAGGCGACGTCCGCCGGGGAGGCCGGGGACGAGCGGACGCCCGTCGGCGCCGCCGACGACGACGCGCACGAGCCCGCACGGGAGGCGCCGTGACGCGCGCCGCCCGCGGAGGCGCCGTCGCGTGAGGTCCGTCTGGCTCCGCAACGTGACCATCGGGGCGAAGAGCCTCCTGCTGCACCGCATGCGCTCGCTGCTCACCATGCTCGGCGTGGTGTTCGGCGTCGCCGCGGTCATCGCCATGCTCTCCGTCGGCGAGGGCGCGCGCCGCGACGCGCTCGCGGAGCTCGCCAAGCTCGGCCCGCGCAACGTCATCCTCCACAGCCAGAAGGCCGTCGAGGACGACTCGTCGGGCACGGTCCGCAAGCGCATGGACGTCTACGGCCTGCGCTACGAGGACGACCTGCGCATCGCCGAGTCGTTCCCCGACGTCCTGCGCACGGTGCCCGTGAAGGAGGTGCGCAAGCGCGCGTGGCTCGGCACGCGGAACCTCGAGCTGCTCGTGGTCGGGACGACGCCGGGCTGGTTCGACCTCGTCCAGCGGCCGGTGCTCGCCGGGCGCGTGCTCACCGCGGACGACACGCGCGGTCCGGCGGGCGCGGTGGTCCTCACGGAGCACGGCGCGCGCGGACTGCTCGCGGGCGCGCACACCATCGGCCAGTCCGTGCGCATCGGCGGCTCGTACTTCGAAGTCGTCGGCATCGTGCAGAGCGAGCGCAGCTCCGGCTCGACGCAGATGCCGGACAGCGACGTCGACGCGTACATCCCCATCCACGTCGCGCGCGAGCGCTTCGGCGACACGACCGTCGAGCGCACGGCCGGCTCCACGGTGCGCGAGCGCGTCGAGCTGCACCGCCTCATCGTGGAGATCGACGACTTCGAGTCCGTCGAGCCCACGGCGGCCGGCATCGAGGCGATGATGCGGCACCACCACCCGAAGGGCGACTACGACGTCTACGTGCCGCTCGCGCTCCTGCGGCAGGCGGAGACGCAGCAGCGCATCTGGAGCTGGACGCTCGGCTCCATCGCGGGCATCAGCCTCATCGTCGGCGGCATCGGCATCATGAACATCATGCTCTCGTCGGTGACGGAGCGGACGCGCGAGATCGGCGTGCGGCGCGCGCTCGGCGCGAAGAAGAAGCACATCGTGCTGCAGTTCCTCACCGAGACGGCGCTGCTGTCCGGCGCGGGCGGCATCGTCGGCACGATCGTCGGGCCGGCGCTCGCCTTCGCGATCGAGGGCGTCTCGGGCATGAGCGCCGAGGTGCCGCTCTACAGCGTCGTGCTCTCGGTGGGCATCAGCGTGTCCATCGGCGTGCTCTTCGGCATCTACCCGGCCGCGCGCGCCGCGGACCTCGACCCGATCACCGCGCTGCGGCACGAGTAGGTCGGCTGGTCAGGGCGCGACGCCGGGGGGCGCGCCGCTGGGGGGGCGCGTCGCCGGGGGGGCGCGTCGCTTACTCGCCCTCGTCCAGCCGCCCGACGTGCACGACCGCGTCGCCGCCGTGGACCACCGGGTTCTGCTGCGTGCCGATGACCACGCCCCGGAACGGCGCGCGGAGCAGCGTCGACTCGTCGTCGAAGGGCGCGGACACGCGGCCGAGCACCTGGCGCTCCTCGACGACCTGCCCGAGTCCCACGTCGAGGTGCAGGAGGCCGCCGCGTCGCGCCCGGACCCAGCTCGTCTTGACGACGTGCACGGTCGGCGGGCCGCGGCGACGCGGCCGCGAGCGCACGAGGCCCAGCCCGTGCATCGCGCCGAGCACGCCGCGGACGCCCGTCTCGACGACGTCCTCCTGGAAGCGCTTGGGCTCGCCGCCCTCGAAGAGCAGCGTGACCGTCCCGCGCGCGGACGCCGCGGCGCGCAGCGACCCGTCGCGCTCCGCCGACTGCACCATGACGGGTCCGCCGAAGTCGAGCGCGAACCGGCGCGTCGCCTCGTCGACGAGGTTCGCGCGGACCTGCGGCAGGTTCGCGCGGTCGAGCGCGGCGGTGTGCAGGTCGATGCCGTGCGAGCAGCGCGAGACGATCTGCTCGATGAAGAGGTGCGCGATGCGCGCGGCGAGCGAGCCGCGCGCCGATCCCGGGAAGCTGCGGTTGAGGTCGCGCCGGTCGGGGAGCGTGCGCGTCTCGCCGAGGAAGCCGAAGACGTTCACGACCGGCACCGCGAGCAGCGTCCCGCGCGGCAGGGGATCGGCGACGCGCGCGAGCACCCGCCGCACGATCTCGATGCCGTTCAGCTCGTCGCCGTGGACGGCGGCGCTGATCCAGAGGCAGGGCCCCGGCCGCTCGCCGTGGACGACCGTGAGCGGCATGTCGAGCGGCGTGCCGGTGGGGAGGCGCGGCGTGGGGAGCCGCAGGCGCTTGCGCGTGCCGGGCGCGACGGACTCGCCCGCGATCTCGAAGGGCGGTCGGCGATCGGCGCGGCGATCGGCGCGGCGCTCGCTCCGGCCCGCGCCCCGCCCGTCACCCCTTGATGGAGTCACGCGTCTTCCCCGGGCCGGCGTTCTCCTCGATGAAGCGGATGATCGCGCCCGCCACGTCGACGCCCGTGCTCTCCTCGATGCCCTCGAGCCCCGGCGAGGAGTTCACCTCCATGACGACCGGACCGTGGTTGCTGCGCAGCAGGTCGACGCCGCACACGCGGAGGCCCATGGCCTTCGCCGAGCGCACCGCGGTGCTGCGCTCCTCGGGCGTGATCTTGATCATCTCGGACGAGCCGCCGCGGTGCAGGTTGGAGCGGAACTCGCCCGGAGCGCCCTGCCGCCGCATCGCCGCGACGACCTTGCCGCCGACGATGAACACGCGGATGTCCGCGCCGCCCGCCTCCTTGATGAACTCCTGCACGAGGATGTTCGCGTCGAGCCCGCGGAACGCCTCGATGACGGACTCCGCGGCCTTCTGCGTCTCGCACAGCACGACGCCGATGCCCTGCGTGCCCTCGAGCAGCTTCACGACGAGCGGCGCGCCGCCGACCATCTCGATGACGCCCGCGACGTCCTTCGTCGAGTTCGCGAAGCCGGTGACGGGCAGGCCGATGCCGCGGCGCGAGAGCAGCTGGAGGCACCGCAGCTTGTCGCGCGAGCGCGTGATGGCCTGCGACTCGTTCACCGAGTAGGTGCCCATCATCTCGAACTGCCGCACGACCGCCGTGCCGTAGAATGTGTGCGAGGCGCCGATGCGGGGGATGACGGCGTCCACCTCGAGCGGCTCCTCCCTGTAGAGGATCTGCGGCCGGTGCGACGTGATGTTCATCGAGCAGCGCAGGTAGTCGACGACCATGGCCTCGTGGCCGGCGGCCTCCGCGGCCTCCTTGAGGCGGCTCGTCGAGTAGAGGCTGGCCTTGCGGGACAGGATCGCGATCTTCATCGGGCCTCGTGCTCCTGGGATCTCAGGTTCCGAGCGTGTCGGGTCGTGGTGCGTGCTTGATGCGGCGCGTGTTCTTGACGCGGCGGCCGTTGAGGTACGAGCGGCCCGGGTCGACGAGGAAGCGCCCGCGGATGGCCTGCCGGCCGAGCAGCATGCGGAAGCCCATCTCGTCGCGGTTCGTGAGCGTGAGCTCGACCACCCAGCGGCGGCCGAGCACCTCGACCTCGACGTCCACGACCGGCCGTTGCTGCACCTGGCCGTTGGACGAGCGCACGCTCCGGTGCTCCACGAGCGGCGCCTCGACCGTCGTCGAGTGCTTCGCGTTGCGCTGCTCGGGGTGGACCGAGAATCGGACCCACGTCGTCCGGCCGCGCCGGAACTCCTCGACGTCGAAGGCGTGCAGCGACGAGGTGCGCGCGCCGGTGTCGACCTTCGCCTTGATGCTGGGGATGCGCAGGCCGGGGAGCGACACCCACTCGCGCCAGCCGATCGTCGGCGGGCGGTTCTTCGCGGAGGCGGGGGGCGGCGGGGGCATCGGGAGCTCGGGAGCGGGGCGCCCGTCATCGACGGGCCCCCATCGACGGGGCCCCCATTGTGGAGATCGCGCGGCGGCTTGGCCATCGGGCGACGCCGGGCGCGCGGAGGCGGAGGTCCACCTGTCGCTCGGCGCGGCGCGCCCGGACCGACCCGCGGGCCGCGTCAGAGCAGCGGGCCGAGCAGCCCCGCCGCGTTCTGCGCCGCGCGTCGCCACACCGAGCGCGCCGCCCAGTCCCAGCGGTCCACCTCCTCCGTCTGCTCCATGTACGTCCGCTGGAGCAGGCGCAGGTGGCTCGTGAAGTCCGAGTCGTAGACGATCGTCGCGACCTCGAAGTTGATCTCGAAGCTGCGGCGGTCGAGGTTCGCGCTTCCGACGTACGCGAGCTGCCGGTCGACGGTCATCGTCTTGGCGTGCAGCAGCCCGGCGGTGTACTCGAGGATGCGCGCGCCCGCGTCGAGCAGCGGGCCGTAGAAGCTGCGGCTCGCCGCGGCGACGAGCCGCGAGTCGTTGCGCTTCGGGACGACGAGCACCACCGAGACGCCGCGCCGCGCCGCCGTCGTGAGGGCCGAGAGCGTGCCCTCGTCCGGCACGAAGTACGGCGTCGTGAGCAGCACCTCCTCGCGCGCGAGGTGGATCGCCGCCTGGAGCGTCTGAACGTTCGCCTCGTTCTGGCTGTTCGGTCCCGTGCCCAGCACCTGGACCGGGATGCCGCCCGGCACGGCGTCCGGCAGGCGCAGCAGGCGGATGTGCGAGTCCCCGGTGTCGAGCGCCCAGTCCTCGATGAACAGCTCGGCCAGGTCGGCGACGGCGGGCCCGCGGATGCGCAGCATGCAGTCGACCCAGGGCGCGTAGCGGGCCTTGGGCGCGAAGGACGCGTCGGCGATGTTCTGCGAGCCCGTCCACGCGAGGCCGCCGTCGATCACCGCGAGCTTGCGATGGTTGCGCACGTCGAGGCGCTGCGTGACGAGCGGCGGGAACGGCGGCTCGAGCGATCCGACGACGCGCGCGCCCGCGGCCTCCATGCGCTCGCGGACCGTCGAGTCGAGGAGCTCGCGCGAGCCCATGAAGTCGACGAGCACCCGACAGGCGACGCCGCGTCGCGCCGCGCGCTCGACGGCCTCCGCGAGCCGGCGCCCGTTGCCGTCGGTGAGCCAGATGTAGAAGAGGAGGTGGACGTGGTCCTCCGCCGCGTCGATGTCCTCGCAGAGGCGGCGCACGACCTCGTCCGTGTCGGCGAGCAGCTCGACCTCGTTGCCGGCGCGCGGCTCGGTGTCGCAGACGGCGTTCCCGATGCGCGCGACGGCCGTGCCGAGCTCCTCGAGCTCGACGTGCTCCGCCTCGCGCTCCCAGAGCGTCGCGAGGTGCCCGTGGATCTCCGCCTGGAGCGCCGCGTGCCGCTCCATGCGCCCGCGCCCGACGCGCACCTCGCCGAACACGAGCCAGCACACGATGCCCACGACCGGGAGCAGCAGGATGACGAGGATCCACGCGAGCGACGACGACTGCCGTCCCTGCGGTCGCGTGAGCACGCTCGCCGCGAGCACGACCTGGACCGCGATGCCGCCGAGCAGCGAGAGCGCGGCGATCCACCCGTCGTCGAAGAGCTCCATGCCGTCGAGGGTCCCGTGCGGCGCGACGCGGTGCAAGGGCGGCGGCCGCCGACGCGTGCTGGGACGTCGGTTCGGCGACGCGCACGCGTGTCACCCGGAGCACGTTTCCCGGACCGGGGCGTCCGGGATGCATCCGCGACCCGGGTGCGGCCGAAGCGCTCCTCGTGATCGTCCACCGTCGACCCGCCGGCCCGTTCGCCCTGCGCCTCGCCGACCACGACGTCGACGACGCGGCGCACCGCCGCTGGGTGTACGTGCCCTACGACCAGCTCCACGACGGCATCGGCCCGCTCGCGCGCGAGGCGCCCGGCGACCTCGGCATCGTGCTCGTCGAGAGCCCGGCCAAGGCGGCGCGCCGCCCGTACCACAAGCAGAAGCTCGCGCTCGTGCTCGCGAACCAGCGGTGGTTCGCGCTCGAGCAGGCGGCGCGCGGCGTGGCGGTGCGGCACCTCGTGCACGAGGGCGGCTTCGCGCCGGCGCTCCGCGAAGCGGCGGCGGAGCTCGGCCCGCTCACGGTCATGGAGCCCGCCGAGCGCGAGCTGCGCGTCGAGCTCGCGCCGCTCGTCGCGGACGGACTGCTCGGGGTCACGCCGCACGAGGGCCGGCTCACGTCGCGCGAGACCTTCCGCCGCAGCCAGCGCAAGGGCCCGCCGTACCGGATGGACGCGTTCTACCGCGCGGTGCGCCGCGAGCACGACGTGCTCATGGAGGACGGCAAGCCGGTCGGCGGACGTTTCAGCTTCGACGGCGAGAACCGCGAGGCGTGGCCCGGCGACCCGCCGGCGCCCGAGCCGCCGACCTTCCCCGTCGACGAGATCACGGCCGAGGTGGGCGCGCTCGTCGTGGCGCGTTTCGCCGACCACCCCGGCACGCTCGACCTGGAGCACCTGCCGACGACGCTCGAGGACGCGGAGTCCGCGTGGGCCTGGGCGCTCCGCGACTGCCTGCCGCACTTCGGGCCGTACGAGGACGCCATGTCGCGCCGCTCGTCCGGGCTGTTCCACTCGCGGATCGCGGCGCTGCTCAACCTGCACCGCCTGCTCCCGGCGCGTGTCGTCGCCGACGTCGAGGCGCTCGAGGACGCGCCGCTGCCGAGCCGCGAGGGCTTCCTGCGGCAGGTCTGGGGCTGGCGCGAGTTCATGCGCCACGTGCACGACGAGACGGACGGGCTGCGCACGGGCTACCCGGCCGCCGCCACGGAGGAGCGCGAGGACGGACGCGCGACGGCCGCCGACGACGCGTGCGCGCCGCCCGAGGCCGCGCCCGCGCCGAACGCGCTCGACGCGCGGAACCCGCTGCCGCCCGCGTACTGGAGCGGCGACTCCGGCCTCGCGTGCCTCGACCGGGTCGTCGAGGACGTGTGGCGCGAGGGCTGGAGCCACCACATCACGCGGCTCATGGTGCTCTCGAACATCGCGACGCTCCTCGACGTGTCGCCGCGCGAGCTCACCGACTGGTTCTGGGTCGCCTACGTCGACGCGTACGACTGGGTCGTCGAGCCGAACGTCCTGGGCATGGGCACCTTCGCGACCGGCGAGCTGCTCTCGACGAAGCCGTACGTCTCGGGCGCGGCCTACATCGACCGCATGAGCGACCACTGCGGGAGCTGCGCCTTCGACCCGAAGACGACGTGCCCCATCACGCGGATGTACTGGGCGTTCCTCGCGCGGCACCGCGACGTGCTCGGCGGGAACCGGCGGCTCTCGCTGCCCTACGCGAGCCTCGACAAGCGCCCGGAGTCGCGGCGCGAGGAGGACGCCGCGACCTTCCGCCGCGTGCGCGACGCGCTGGCGGCCGGCGAGCGCGTGGACGACGCGGTGCCCGTGGAGGGCTGACGGGGACGGCGGCCCGCGCCGCGCAGGCGCACCCTCGCGGAGGACCGGCGCGCCCGCCTACTCCGTGATGTCGAAGCTGTCGTGCACGTCGACGTTCGCGAACTCCACCGTGCCGCCGTCGTCGCCGGGCACCTGCCACCAGTGGAGCCGCCGCGCCGAGGCCGTGCTGTCCTGGAGCGAGCAGCGCCAGGCCCGCGCGCCGTCCGACTCGCGCATGCGCGTCGGCGCGCCGCCGCTGCCCGCGGTGAGCTCGTGCACCTGCCGACCGGGGACGTCGTGCGCCGTGCCCGCCGCGACCTGCGCGCACACCTCGAGCACCTTGTCCACGGGGACGTCCGTGAGCTCCTGCAGACCGTCGAGGAGGTCGGGGCCCACGCGCATCCGGCGCAGCGGGTGCTCGTGCCGGTCCGACTCCGAGTACAGCCGCGCGTACGCCAGCCGGACGCCGAGCAGGAAGGCCGCGGGCGAGCTCGCGGGATCCGTCTCCTGCGAGGTCTCGCGCCGCAGGTGCTCGTGGCGGTCGCGCTCGCTGCGCAGCTCCTTCGTCTTGTCCGAGAGGCGGCGCGTGAGCGTCGCGCGCTCCTCCTCGAGCTCCGCGACCCGCTTCTCGAGCTCGTCGATGCGCTCCTCGAGCTCGTCGGCCTCGTAGTCGGCGTCGTCCTCGCCGACGAAGTCGTCGTCGGGGCGCGGCCGACCCGGCGCGCGGTCGACGAGCGCCTGCGCCTCGAGGAACGGCCGTCCGTCCGCGAGCGCGATCGACTCGCGCACGTCGTGGCCGATGGCGCGCTTCATGCTCAGCTCGGCGCGGCCGGCGTCGGGGTCCAGCTTGAGGATCTCCACGGCGACGACGTCGTCGTGCGCGACGAACTCCGTCGGGTCCTCGACGAAGGTCCAGTCCATCTCGCTCTTGTGCACGAGGCCGGTGGCGCCCGGCAGCAGCTCGACGACGGCACCGTAGTCCTTCACGCTCACGACGCGGCCCGGCACGATCTCGCCGACCTCGTAGGCCGCCGCCACGCGCTCCCAGGGCGTGACCTCCAGGCCGTCGAGCGCCGCCGGGTGCACGAGCCCGAGCACGCGCCGGAACACGCGGTCGCCGTCGCGCCGGGTCCGCGCGAAGAGCAGCGGGTGGTCGACGGGGTCGGACTGCTCGGTGAGGCCGGGCCACCAGATGCGCGTCGCGCCGCCGTAGACGTCCATGCGCTCGGGCAGCGTGTCGGAGAGCGCCCAGGTCGTCTCGCCCGTGTCGAGGGCGAGCACGATCGCGCGCCCTTCGAGCCGGCTCGCGAGCCGCTCCGGGTCGAGCCACGGCGCGCCCGTCTGGCGCGAGCTCGTGATGGCGACGATGGGGAGCTCCCGATCCGGCGAGAACAGTTCGTCTCGCAGGAAGTCGGGGACCTCGTCGGGTGCGAGCGTACGGACGCCCGACGCCGACGGATCCGTGGTCGGATCCGGGCTGGGATCGGTCATGGGAGCCGTCGTCCGTGAGGGGGGGTGGACCATACGGCCTGCGGGGTTAGCTTGAGGCCGCCCATCCTATCAATCATCACGCAACCGGCACGCAACCGGAGGTCCCGGTGCCCCCGAACGCCTGGCACGCCCTGTCCGCCGACGAGGTGCTCGCGCGCCTGGACGCGTCGCCGGCCGGGCTCCCGACCCCGGACGCACGCCGTCGCCTGGCCGAGACGGGCCCCAACGCCCTGCTCGTCGCGGCGCCGCGCTCGGCCTGGAGCATCCTCGTCGACCAGTGCCGCAGCCTGCTCGTGGGGCTGCTCGCCGCGGCGGCCGTCGTGTCGTGGGCGGTGCTCGAGGACGTCCTCGACGCCGCGGCCATCCTCGCGGTGCTGCTCGTCGACGTGGTCATCGGCTTCCTCACGGAGTGGCGGGCGCGGCGGTCCATGGAGGCGCTCCGCTCGCTGGACGTGCCGCGCGCGCGGGTCGTGCGCGACGGAGGCGAGCCCGTGTGGATCGACGCGCGCGAGCTCGTGCCCGGCGACGTCGTCGACCTCGAGCCCGGCGCCGCCGTGCCCGCGGATCTCCGGATCATCGAGTCGTCCGAGCTCTCCGTGAACGAGGCGGCGCTCACGGGCGAGTCGTTCCCCGTGGACAAGCGTGACGAGGCGGTCGAGGCGGACACGCCGCTGGCGGACCGGCGCGGCATGCTCCACAAGGGCACGCTCGTGGCGGCCGGGACCGGGCGCGGCGTCGTCGTCGCGACGGGCATGGCCACCGAGGTCGGCCGCATCAGCGAGCTCGTGCAGGAGACGGAGGACGACGAGACGCCGCTCGAGCGCCGGCTCGACGCGCTGGGGCGGCGGCTCGTGTGGCTCGCGCTCGGGGTCGCGGCGCTCGTCGCGGGGATCGGAGCGCTGCGCGGCGGCGACCTCTGGCTCATGGTCGAGACGGGCATCGCGCTGGCCGTCGCGGCGGTGCCCGAGGGGCTGCCGGTCGTCGCGACGATCACGCTCGCGGTGGGCATGCGTCGCATGGCGCGGCACCGCGCGCTCGTGCGGCGGCTGCCCGCGGTGGAGGCGCTCGGCGCGGTGACCGTCGTGTGCACGGACAAGACGGGCACGCTGACGCGCGGCGAGATGACGGTCACGCGGCTCGTGTTCCCGTCCGCGGAGGTCGAGGTCACGGGGACGGGGCACGCGCCGGAGGGCCGGCTGCTGCACGACGGCCGCGACGTCGACGTCCGCGCGGACGGCGAGGGGCTCGGTGCCGTCGTGCACGACGTGCTGCGCGTCGCGGCGCTCTGCAACGGCGCGTCGCTCGCGGAGCGCGACGGCGGCTGGGTCGCGGAGGGCGACCCGACGGAGACGGCGCTGCTCACCGCGGCGGGCAAGGCCGGGCTCGAGCGCGCGGCGCTGCTCGAGGCGCACCCCGAGCTCGGCGAGGTGCCGTTCTCGAGCGAGCGCATGTTCATGGCGACCTTCCACGAGGACGGCGCGGGCGGCGTCCTCGCGTGCGTGAAGGGGGCGCCGGAGCGCGTGCTCGCGCGGTGCACGTCCGTGCGGGACGGGGCGGGCGCGCGCCCGCTCGACGACGCGGGGCGCGCGGAGCTCGCGGCGCTCAACGACGCGCTCGCCGACCGCGGGCTGCGCGTGCTGGCGGTCGCGCAGCGGCGCCTGCCCGCGGGCGGCGGGCCCGCCCTCGACGAGGAGGCCGTCGCCGACCTCGAGTTCCTGGCGTTCACCGGCTCCATGGACCCGCCGGCCGAGGGCGTGCGCGAGACGGTCGCCGTCTTCGCGGCGGCGGGCGTGCGGACCGTCATGATCACCGGCGACCAGCCGCGCACGGCGGGCGCCGTCGCGCGCGACCTGGGGATCCTGACCGGCGACGCGACGGTCGTGGACGGCACGCACCTCGCGCGGCTCGACGACGAGGAGCTCACGGACCTCGCGGCGCGCGCCGCGGTGTTCAGCCGCACGGCGCCGGTGGACAAGCTGCGCATCGTGCGTGGGCTGCGCGCGCGCGGCGAGGTCGTCGGCATGCTCGGCGACGGCGTGAACGACGCGGCGGCGCTCAAGGGCGCGGACGTCGGCGTCGCGATGGGCGTGCGCGGCACGGACGTCGCGAAGGAGACGGCCGACGTCGTGCTCGCGGACGACCGCCTGCAGACGGTCGCGGCCGCCATCGAGGGCGGACGCGTCATCGACGACGACATCCGCAAGTTCATCTTCTACCTGTTCAGCTGCAACCTCTCGGAGGTGCTCGTGCTGCTCGTCGCGGGCGTGTTCGGGATGCCGCTCCCGCTGCTGCCGCTCCAGATCCTGTGGCTGAACCTCGTGACGGACGTCTTCCCGGCGCTCGCGCTCGCCATGGAGCCGGCCGAGCCGGACGTCATGGAGCGCCCGCCCGCCGACCCGTCGGCCGCGATCCTGTCGAAGCGGTTCGCGTCGGCGGTGAGCGTCTACGCGCTGCTCATGACGCTGCCCACGCTCGCGGTCTTCGTGTGGGCGCTCCGCGACGGCGACGTGAGGCGCGCCGGCACGCTCGCGTTCCTCACGCTCGCGGCGGCGCAGATCCTCCATGCGTTCAACGCCCGGGCGCGGGGCCGGCTGCGGGCGTCGACCTGGGCGTCCAACCGCTGGATGCTCGGTGCCGTCGCGCTCTGCGTCGTGCTCGCGGGCGTCGTGATCTGGATCCCGCCCCTCGACGAGGTCCTCGCGCTCGTGCCCGTGACGGCGGGCGAGGTCGGCCTCGTGCTCGCGGCGGCGGCGGTGCCGCTCGTCGTCGGTCAGATCGTCAAGAGTCGCCGGCGGAGCGAGGCACCGTCGTGAGTCCGCGCCGAATGACCTCCGCCGTGGCCTGTCAGGTCCTGGAGGCGTCGAAGATCGACTGGATGGAGGCGTCGAGCGTCTTGTCGAACTCCTCGTCGCTCTGCTGGGCGCTGAGGCCCTCGCTGAGCGCGCGCGAGAAGCTCGCGACCATGCCGTGCTGCCTCGCGAGGCGGGCGTTCGCCTCCTCGCGCGAGTAGCCGCCGGACAGCGCGACGACGCGCAGGACGTTGTCGTGCGCGATGCACGGCTTGTAGAGGTCGTCCGTCTCGGGGAGCGTCAGCTTGAGCATGACGTTCCGGCCGTCGCCGAGCTGGTCGAGGTGCTTGCCGATCTCGGCCAGCAGGATGTCCTCGCACGCCTTCTTGTCCGGGGCGTTGATGTCGACCTCGGGCTCGATGATCGGCACGAGGCCTGCGTCGACGATGCGGTTGCCGATCTCGAACTGCTGCGCGACCACCGCGGCGATGCCGCTCTTGCTGGCGCTCTTGATCACGGAGCGCATCTTCGTGCCGAAGATGCCCTTGGCCTTGCCGCGCTCGAGGAGCGCGTCGAGCTCCGGCATGGGCTTCATGACCTGCACGCCGTCGGCCACGTCCGCGAGGCCCTTGTCGACCTTGAGGAAGGGGACGACCTGCTTCTCCTTCCAGAGGTAGTCGGCCGTGCCCATGCCCGCGATCTCGCGGTCCATGGTCATCTCGAACAGGATCGCGCCCAGGATGCGGTCGCCGCCGAAGCTCGGCGAGGTGATGATCCGCGTGCGCATCGCGTGCACGAGGTCGAACATCTCGGCGTCGCCGGAGTACGCGCTCTCCTCGATGCCGTAGAGGCGCAGCGCCTTGGGCGTGCTGCCGCCGCTCTGGTCGAGGGCCGCGATGAAACCGTCCTGGGTCCGGATCTTCTCGAGCTGCTGGGCGTTGGTCATGGGGTCCCGTGGGGCTGGGGGTTCGGTGGCGGGGTTCGGAGAGACGCCTCGGCGCAGAGGATAGTGGGCCGGTCCGGCCCGCGTCCACGGCGGCCGCCCTCCGGAGCGACGCCCGCGCGCCGGGTCGCGCGTCGCGGACGCGCGTCGGGTCCGCCGCCGGGACGGCCCGCTCCGTCGGAGCTCGTCGCGAGCCGCTACCGGACCCGGTGGATCGCGAGGCGCGCGCCGCCGCCCGGGCCGTCGGCGTGCTCGACGACGACGTCCTGCCGGCCGTCACCGTCCACGTCCGCGAGGAACAGGTCCCGCTCGTCCGCCGGCATGCCGACGGACGCTGCGTACGGCACGTCCGCGAAGTGCCGGGTGTCGTCGAGGCCGGCGAACACGGACGCCGTCCGCCGGTCGGCGCCCATGAGCAGGTCCGCGAGGCCGTCGCCGTCGAGGTCGCCCAGCGCGACGGCCGGGAAGAAGACGCCGTGCCGTCCGCCGGGGTCGAACGCCGGACGGACGCGCCGGACGGCCGTCGGTCGCTCGGCGAACGCGCCGCCGGCCTCCCCGTGGAAGACCTCCACCTGCACGGTGACGGCGTTCCCCGTCATCGCGCGGAGCGTCCCGAGGGCGCCGGTGTCCACCTGCCGCAGGAGCACCTCCGGCAGGCCGTCGCCGTCGAGGTCCTCGATGCGGACGGTCGCGTAGCCCCAGGTCTGCATGCCGCCCGCGCGCCCGCCGGACCGGAAGCTGCTCACGGGCCCGGGCGCGAAGGTCACCCCCGCCGGGCCGGTGCTCCCGGGGTGCACGGCGAAGGTCGAGCGCATGCGGAACGGGCTGCGGCCCTCGAGCGTGAGCGTCAGCAGGTCGGCGACGCCGTCCCCGGTGAGGTCGCGGATCTCCTGGAGGAACGTGCGGCGGGTCGTGGGACGCCATCCCGCGAGGAGCGAGGTGAACCCGGCGTCCTCGTAGCCGAAGACCATGGCGTAGGCCTCGCCCTCGCAGGCCACCTCGACGACGACGGGGCGCGGGACCGACGAGAAGTCCCCCGACGCGAGCTGGTGGTGCACGTCGAGGTGGTCGTGGTCGAGGAAGGCGAGGTCCGGACGGCCGTCGCCGTCGTGGTCCAGGACGTGGACCCGGGAGAGGTAGGCGGGCAGCGTGAGCGGGGTGATCCCGCGCTCGCCGTAGGGCGTGTCGTCGCCGAGGGCCGTCCGCGCGGCGAAGGGCTCGGGCGGTCCGTAGCGGCGCGGCGGGAGGAAGGACCCGTCGGGGCGTTGGCGCGCGACGAGGAAGCCCGACGTGTCGGGGAGCACGAGGTCCTCGAGGCCGTCCCCGTCGAGGTCGCGGGTGACGTCGACGCGCGGCAGGCCGCCCTCCGGCGAGGGGCGGACGTCCCAGGCGACCGTGACGAGCGCGTGCTCCGTCGACGTCGCCGGGTCGAAGGCGCTCACGCGGCCCGGCTCGAAGGTGAGGAGGCGCTCGCGACCGCCCACGGTCGCCACGTCGACGAACACGACCTCGGGGCGGAGCGACGTCCCGGGGTCGATCGTCCAGGTCCCGCCCGAGCGGCGGGCCACGCGGACCCGGCGTCCGGCGTCGCGGCCCTCGTCGACGACGACGAGGTCGGCGCCCCGTCCTTCGCCGAGGTCGAGCGGCAGGACGGTGCGGTGGAGCGCCGGCCCGAGGTGCAGGACGTCGGGCGCGAGGGCGGGGCCGACGGAGGCCGGCGCGAGGGTGGTGCAGGCCGCGAGCAGCGGGACGAGGAGTCGGGCGGGGGTGGTCATGGCGTCCTCCCGGGAAGCGTGGGTGTAAGTGTACGCTTACACCCCGGCGAGCCGGCAAGCCGCGATCCGACGGCGATCCCGTGGCGGGAGAATGACCGCCAATTCCCCCGACCCTCCGGATCCGGGATAGACTCTCCCCACTGGGGTCGTTGCGAGAGGCGACCCCGGTCGTGTCTCCGTGGGGCCGGGCGATTCGGGAACGCCCGACCGGGGACCTGATGAGGAGTCCCTGGGGGACATCCACCGCGACGAGGGCGGGGTCCCCAGCGAGTGAGAGTGAGTGAGTGAAGATCGCGCTGGTGTATGCCAAGTCGCAGACCGTCCGGAGCCGGGCGGCCGACACGTACGCGCAGGAGGACACGACCCGCGGCGAGTACTCGCGGGACGAGATCTACCCGCCCCTGGGCATCGCGACCCTCGCGGCGCGCCTCCTCGACATCGGCGGCTACGAGGTCCGGCTGCTCGACGACTCCATCGACGACCTCGAGACCCTCAAGGAGGGCATGCTCTGGGCGGACGCGGTGGGCATCTCGTCACTCACGCCCAACGCGAAGCGCGCGCGCGAGCTCGGCACGATCTGCAAGCAGGAGCTCGGCCGCTTCACGATCCTCGGCGGGCCGCACCCGACCACGAACCCCGAGTACTTCCTCGAGGCCGGCGCGGCGGACATCTGCGTCCAGGGCGAGGGTGACCTCACGCTCCCCGAGGTGCTCCAGGCGAAGGACCGGCCGGAGACCTGGGGCGACATCCAGGGCATCACCTTCCTGCGCGACGGCGAGCAGGTGCAGACGCCGCGCCGCCCGCTCGTCGCCGACATGAACGAGGTGCCCTTCCCCGCGTACCACCTGTACGACATGCCGCGGTACATGCGGCAGATGGTGACGCCCGGCATCTCGATCATGACGAGCCGCGGGTGCCCGTACTCGTGCACCTTCTGCGACGCCGAGATGACGCCGCGCCAGTACCGCGCGATGCGGCCCGAGCGCGCCGTCGACCTCATCGAGCACCTGCTGCGCACGTACAACCCGCCCCAGATCTTCTTCTTCGACGACCTCTTCACCATCCAGCGCAAGCGGGTCATCGGCATCTGCAAGGAGATCGTGCGCCGCGGGCTGTCGTTCGAGTGGAGCTGCGAGTCGCGCGTCGACACCGTCGACTTCGAGATGCTGCGGTGGATGCGCCGCGCCGGCTGCGTGAAGATCTACTTCGGCCTCGAGTCCGGCTCGCCGAACGTCCTGCTCACCATGAAGAAGGACGTGACGCCCGAGAAGATCCTCGCGGGCGCCAAGCTCACGCGGCAGATCGGCATCTACTACAAGTTCTTCGTGCTCTACGGCTTCCCGAGCGACACGCAGGAGGACCACCTCCTCACCGAGGACCTCATCTGCGAGGCGCGGCCGGACGCCATCAGCTGCTCGATCCTGGTCCCCATCCCCGGCACCGAGGTGTACGAGGAGATCAAGGACCAGCTCATCGGCGACGTCACCGAGCACGAGTTCCACTTCTGGCACCACAGCGAGTTCTGGAAGCACCCGCGCTTCACGCACGACGAGCTCGTCAAGGAGCGCGAGCGGCTCATCGAGCGGCACCACAAGGCCGTGAAGAACTGGCGCGCGTTCCTGCACCGCAAGTGGGAGCGCGTGCTCACGACCCTGCGGCACCCGGTGCTCGTGCTCGACCTCATCGAGATCCTGCGCCGGCGCCACAAGCACCGCGTGCGCGTGAAGTCGAGCGGCTGGACCAGCGAGTCGCACCGCATCCAGGTGCAGGTGCCGTCGGTCAAGGGCTCCGCCGCGCCGCGGCAGGTCGCGTAGCAGGCGACCGAGGGGCGCCCGCCCGGCCGGGCTCTCGCTGCGGCCGGACGGGCGCGCGCCGCGCCTGCCGACCTACTGGATGATCATCGCGGTGAGGGTGCCTGCCGCCAGGTCGATCCGGTAGAGGCCGGGCTTCAACGTCGTCACGACGGGCGTGCCGCCCGGACCCACGAGCCCCGCGGCGGCGACGCCCGCGACCTTCTCCAGCAGCCCGCCGACCGCGTCGATCATCTCGGTCGCCTTGGGATCGACCTCTCCGTTCACCTCGGTGACGATCCCGTTGACGAGCGTGAGCGAGAACTTGCTGCTGCCCCAGCCGAGCGTGTCGTACTTCGCGTAGAGCGGCTTCGACGTGTCGGGCACCGACACGAGCTTCGCGACGAGCGTCCCCGCCGACTCGCCGTGCTCGACGAGGAGGCACGGGACGGGGGCGTAGTGCACGAGGCCCGTGTGCTTCCCGCTGCCGTCGAGGAACTGGACGCCCGTGGCGCACGCGGTACAGCTCAGGAGCAGGGCGGCGAAGGCGAGGAGGACGGTCGTGGTCTTCATGATGGTCGATCTCATTCGGGTTCGAGGGAGTCAAGACGGCCGCGCGGCCACCCGGAACATCCGTTCCGGGCGTGGATGGCGTCCGCCCCCGGTCGCCGCTCGGCGCCGGTGACACGAGTGCCGTCGACCGGCTTAGGATGTGCTCACGAAAATCGGGGCGAGCCGAGGAGCGCGCAGTGCCGGACGAGCCGGGGGACTTCACGACGTTGCTGCAGCGCGCCCGCGCGGGCGACGGCGGCGCCGAGGACGCGCTCGTGGAGCTCGTCTACTCCGAGCTCCGCGCGATGGCGCACCGGCGCATGCGGAGCGTCCCGCTCAGCGACACGCTCCAGCCGACGGCGCTCGTGCACGAGGCGTACCTGCGGCTCGTCGGGCGGCGGGGCCTCGAGGCGAGCGGACGCCGGCACTTCTTCGCCCTCGCCGCGCGCGCCATGCACGACATCCTCGTCGAGCAGGCCCGGCGGCACGCGACGCTCGTCCGCGGCGGCGGCATGCAGCGCGTCGAGCTGGGCGACCGCGCGCTCGACGCGCTCGCGTCCCCGGCGGAGTTCCTCGCCGTGAGCGAGGCGATCGGCGCGCTCCGTGAGCGCGACGAGCTGGCCGCCGAGATCGTGGAGCTCCGGTTCTTCACGGGCCTGACCCACGAGGAGGTCGCGCAGGCGCTCGAGCTCCCCGTGATCCGGGTCCGCCGCGAGTGGGCGTTCGCCAAGGCGTTCCTCCACGCGCGGCTCGCGGACGGTCCGCGCGACGACGGCTAGGTTCCGCCCGACCGACCACGATCTGCGGGTCCGCCGTCCGCCGGGCGCGTTCGCGGCCCACCGACTATGATGTCGGGCTCGCCTCCGTCGACCGCGCGCACCATGAGCAACACCTTCGGCAGCCTCTTCCGGATCACGACCTTCGGGGAGTCGCACGGGCCCGCGCTCGGCGTGGTCGTCGACGGCTGCCCGGCGTGGGTCCCGCTGCGGGAGGAGGACTTCCTCCCCGAGCTCGCGCGGCGGCGGCCCGGGCAGAGCGACGTCACGACGGCGCGCAACGAGCCCGACACGCCGGAGATCCTGTCGGGCGTGTTCCGCGGCCGGACGACGGGCATGCCGATCACGGTCGTCGTGCGCAACGAGGACCACCGCTCGGAGGACTACGCGGCCTTCGAGAAGTCGCCGCGGCCCGGGCACGCCGACGAGACCTACGCCGGCAAGTTCGGGCACCGCGACCACCGCGGCGGCGGGCGGTCGTCCGGCCGCGAGACCGTCGCGCGCGTGCTGGGCGGCGTCGTCGCGCGCAAGGTGCTGCCGGCCGACGTGCGCATCGTCGGGCACGCGCTGCGCATCGGGCACCTCGAGGCGAAGGAGTTCCAGCCCGGCGCGATCGAGGAGAACCCCGTGCGCTGCGCCGACCCGGAGATGGCGCTGCAGATGGTGCAGCACGTGCTGCGCCTCAAGCAGGACGGCGACTCGGTGGGCGGCGTCGTGGAGATCCGCGTCGAGAACCCGCCGCCGTTCCTGGGCGAGCCGGTCTTCGACAAGCTGAAAGCGCGGCTCGCGCAGGCCGTCATGAGCATCGGCGCGGTGACGGGCTTCTCCTACGGCGCGGGCTTCGAGGTCGCGACGATGCAGGGCCAGGCGTACGTCGCCGACCGCGCGCACTTCGGCGGCATGCTCGGCGGGCTGAGCACCGGCGAGCCCATCCGCCTGCTCGCGAGCATCAAGCCCACGACCTCCGTCGCGGACGTCGCCAAGCGCGGCCGCCACGACCCGTGCATCGTGCCGCGCGTCATCCCGGTGCTCGAGGCGATGGTCGCCTGCGTGCTCGCGGACGCGTGGCTGCTGCACCGCGCGCGGGCGGTGGGAGAGGAGCCGTCGATCGAGTCGGCGGCGGAGGAGCCGAGGCCGCCGAGCCCGTCCTGAGGCGTCAGAGCCCGCCTAGGTCGATGTCCACGGTGTCGAAGAGCTTGTCGATGCTCTTGCTCTTGAAGCCGAACTGCTGGGCGAGCAGGACGCGCGCCGACCACCAGGCCTGGAAGGTGCGCTTGCGCAGCGCGTTGACCTTCGGGTTCGACTTCGTCGCGAGCTTGTCGGCCAGCTTGTCGGCCTTCGAGCAGCGCTTGTTCAGCGTCTTCGCGGACTTCAGGGAGCGCTTCACCGCCGGCGTCAGCTCCAGGTCGCCGTCCTCGATCCGCTGCTCGAGGAAGGTCGTGACGTTCACGGCGCAGTCGAGGGCCAGCTCGACCCGCTGCGCGATGTCCGCGGGGCTCGGGTCGAGGAACGGGTTGCTGAACTGGGCCGCCGCCTGCTCGAGGATCTCGAGGGACGCCGCGGCGTTCATCGCCGCGGGGACGGTCGCGCTCTGCACCTCGAGGTCGAAGGCCTCGACCATGAGCTGCGGCACCCAGAGGGTCGAGCCCTTGTCGAGGCCGTCGGCGCCGAAGACGCCCTGGTAGAGGCCCGGCACGGGCGGGGTCATCTCCGTGTGGAAGAAGCCGAAGCCCTCGGCGCCGTCCTCGATGAAGCCGGCACCGAACGCCTCCACCGTGAGCTCGTCCACGGTGCGCGTGATCGCGAGCTCGAGGTGGTCGGTCTCCGGCGAGAAGGTGAACGGCGTGCCGAGCGGGCCCGACTCGTTCTCGGCGGACGCCTCGAAGGCGCCGGCTCCTGCGTCCCACGTGAGCGTCACGCGCGTGAACGGCAGCGTGCCCTCGCCCTCCGGCTGCGCGAGACCGCGCACCTCGAACCACGCCTCGCTCGCGCCGTCGACGAAGCCGGTCGTCGCGTCGTACGCGAACTGCGCGCTCGCGCGGTAGAGCCCGCCGAACCCGAGGTCGAAGGCCCACGCGCCCGAGGCGTCCGGCTTCTTCGCGACGAGCCGGCCGCGCTTCTCCTTGGTCTCCGGGAACTTGCCCTTGAGGAGCCGGAGGTCCTTCTTGTCGGCGTCCGGGATCTCGACGATCGGCACGGACTTCTCGGCGATGTTCTTGAGCGTGATGCGCGGCTGCGTGAGCCCTTCGGGCTGCGGCGGCGGCGCGATGCACGCGAGCACGGAGAGCGGCAGCACGTCCGACTCGCACCAGAGCGTGACGACGTTGCCCTGGTCGTCGATCTCGTAGCAGCAGACCTCGTCGCCCTCGCCGCCGAACAGCAGCGCGCCCAGCAGGGCGATGTTTCCGACTCGCGCCATGCGCATGGTGTCTTCTCCCGTGGCCGGTTCCCGTGCGGCGGTCGGGTGCGTCTCCCGTGAGCGCTCCGGCGCCGCGTGCGTCGGGTCCGACTGTAACCGGGATCCCGGCGTGCGTCAGGTGGCGCGTGCGCCTACGGCACGTCCGCCCGCAGCGCGTTGCTCAGCGAGACGCCGTACACCGCCGCCGGGTCGAGCATCCCGCACTGGAGATAGAGGTCCTGCCCCGAGAGGCCGCCGGGCCACGACGGCCAGGCGAGGACGAGGCCGCCGCTCGCGTCCGTGACGCGCGGCTGCGCGACGAGCCACGGGAAGGGCACGAGCGTGCCGCCGTAGAACGGCACGGGCGTGCTCGTCACCGAGAGGAACATGACCGCGGGCGCGGACGGCGCGCCCGCCGTGAGCACGAGGCTGCCGGGCGATCCCGGCAGCAGGGCGCCCGTGCCCGCGAGGTAAGGGATGCCGGACACGCCGGGCAGGCCGGAGCCCAGCGGGAACCACGCGTCGAGCCGGTTGACGAGCACCGCCCAGTTGCCGAAGCCGCCGGTCACGACGTCGGGGTGGCCGTCCGCGTCGAACAGCCCGACGGCGAGGTCGAACGACCTGTCCCCGGCCGCGAACGACGAGCGCCGCCCGAGCGCGCCGGCACCGTCGCCGGGCAGCACCGTGACGACGTCCATCGTCTCGTCGACGAGGGCGACGTCGAGCGCGCCGTCGAGGTCGAGGTCGACGAGCACCACGCCGCGCGGCGACACGCCCGCGTCGAAGGAGACCGGGGCCTCGAACGCGCCGTCGCCCGCGCCGAGCAGCACGGCGACGGACCCGCCCGAGCGATCGGTCACGACGAGGTCCGCGTCGCCGTCCCCGTCGAGGTCACCGGAGGCGAGGCCCGCCGGCGTGCCGCCGGTGACGTACGCGGCGCCGCCGGCGAACGTCCCGTCTCCCTGACCGAGCCGGACGGTGACGGCCCGCTCCGGACCTCCGGCGGCGGCGAGGTCGAGCGCACCGTCGCCGTCCCAGTCGCCGAGCACGACGGCGGTCGGCGCCGCGCTCACGGCCACCCGTCCCGCGGACGCGAGGGCGCCGCCACCCTGTCCGAGCAGCACGGTCACCGCGTCGGACCCCGTGTCCGCGGTGACGACGTCCGGCACGAGGTCGCCGTCCACGTCGCCGACGGCGAGCGCGGCGGGCTGCACGCCCACGAACGCGTAGCCGCCGCCGACGAACGACCCGTCGCCGACGCCGCGCCGCACCACGACGGCGTCCGACGTCACCGCGGCGATCACGGCGTCGAGCACGCCGTCGCCGTCCATGTCGGCGAGGGCCAGGTCCGACTGGCCCCAGTTGCCGGGGTGGCTCGGGCCGTCGGCGAACGCGCCGTCGCCGAGCCCGAGGCGGACGTGCAGCGATCCGTCCGCCCGCGAGAGCACGACGTCGGTGAGTCCGTCGCCGTCCACGTCGCCCGTGGCGACGGAGAGGACGCCGGGGTCGTCGTGACGGACGTTGTCGCGCAGCGTCCCGTCGGGCGCGCCGCGCAGGACCGTCACGGTCTCCGATGTGACGTTCGCGGCCGCGACGTCGGCGACGCCGTCGCCGTCGAAGTCCGCGATGACGGCGCCCGACGGCATGCCGCCCACCGCGAACCGCCGGACCGCGGGCAGGAACCCGCCGTCTCCCGTGCCGAGGAGCACGCTCACCGAGTCGGTGTCGCGGTCGGCCGTCACGAGGTCGTCGACGGCGTCGCCGTCGATGCGGCCCGCGATGACCGTGACCGGACCCTGCCCCGCCACGGGGAACGTCCCCCCTGCGCCGAACGACCCGTCGCCGAGACCGCGCAGGACACGCACGCCGCCCGTGGAGTACCCGGGCAGGGCAACGTCCGGGATCCCGTCGCCGTCGAAGTCCCCGTACGCGGCGTCGTACGCGTCGTCGAGGAGCGCGATGTTCTCGGCGAGCGCGAAGGTGCCGTCCCCGGCGCCGAGGTACGCGAGGTACGTCGGGTCGTCGAGCTTCGTGACGCCGTCGCTCAGGCACACCACGCCGAGGTCGAGGTGGCCGTCACCGTCCAGGTCGCGCGCCTCCACGTGGAGCGGGCGCTCCACGGGCAGCGTGATCACCGCGCCCGGCGTGAAGTCGCCGGCGCCGTCGCCGTGGTGGATCCGGAGCTGGTGCGAGTACTCCGCGACGACGAGGTCCGTCGTGCCGTCCTCGTCGTAGTCGCCCACTGCGACCGCGGCGGCGTCGACGCCCGGGTCGACCGGGATCGGCGCGCCGAGACCGCCGTCCCCCGTGCCGCGCAGGACGGCGGCCGCGCTGTTCGCGAAGCTGCCGAGCAACGTGACGACCACGTCCGGGCGGCCGTCGGCGTCGAGATCCGAGACATGGAGGTCCGTGACCGAGGCGCTGAGACCGAGGTCGATCGCGGCGATCCGCTCGAAGCCGCCCTCGCCCTGCCCCCGGAGGACGACGACCTCCCCGTCGTCGTTCAGTCCCAGCGTCAGGTCCATCACGCCGTCCGCGTCGAGGTCGGCGGCGTCGATCCGCAGCGGGAGTCGTCCCACGGCGAACGTCCGCGCGTCGAACACCGGGAGCCCGAGCGGCGCGTGGTCGACGTGGACGATGTCCGTCTTGGTCACCGTCGCGGACTGCGAGCCGAGGAAGGCCGTGAGCTGCACCGTGTGGTCGCCCGGCATGAGGAACGCGTGGCTCGGGTGCTGGAGCGTCGACGTGCCGCCGTCGCCGAAGTCCCAGAGCCAGGCGTCGGGGGCGCCGCCCGTCGTCGTGTCGGTGAAGGCGACCGTGAGCGGGGTCGGTCCCGAGACCGGTGCGGCCGTGAAGTCCGGCGCGAGGGGCGCGGGCTCCACCGTGACGAGGTCGGGCATCGTCACCGTGTCCTGCTGCGGCCCGAGGGAGACGGTGAGCGAGACGGTCCAGGTGCCCGGGTCGTCGAAGACGTGCGTCGGGTGCTGCTGCGTCGAGACGTCGCCGTCGCCGAAGTCCCAGAGCCAGCCCGACGGCGCGCCGCCCGTCGTCGTGTCCGTGAAGTCCACGGTGAGCGGGTTCACGCCGGCGGTCGTCGACGCCGTGAAGTCCGCGGCGAGCGGCGCGGGCGAGACGCTCACGAGGTCGCGCTTCGTGAGCGTCTCCTGCTGAGGGCCGAAGGACACGGTGAGCGAGACGTCGAAGGTCGTCGGCGTCGCGACCACGTAGGTGTGCGTCGGGTGCTGTGCGGGCGACGTCGCACCGTCGCCGAAGTCCCAGAGCCAGGAGTCGACGGGGGCGCCCGCCGAGAGGTCGGTGAACGCGACCTCGAGCGGCTGCACGCCCGACGGCGGCGACGCGTCGAAGTCGACGACGAGCGGCGCGGGCGTCACCGTGATGTAGTCGGTCTTCGTCTCGGTGCTCGTGGGGAAGCCCGTCGACACGAGCAGGCTCACCGAGAAGGTCGTCGTCTCCGCGACCTCGTAGACGTGCGTCGGGTGCTGCTCGAACGAGGTCGTCCCGTCGCCGAAGCTCCAGACCCAGATCAGGGGGTCACCCGTCGAGAGGTCGGTGAACGCGACCTCGAGCGGCTGGCTCCCGGAGAGCGGCGTCGCGCTGAACTCCGCGTCGAGCTGCGCGGGCGTCGTCGCCGCGAGCGCGAGCAGGGCGACGACGACGGCGGCGCCGCGGTGCGCGAGGCGGCGACGCGCGGCCTGTCGGTGCGCGGTGCGGCGGTGCGCGCAGCCTCCCGGTTCGGCGTCGGCGCGGTCGTCCCGGGTCCCCTCGCTGTCGACCTGCGGCATCGTCGAGCCTCCCGGTCCCGTGGGATCGCGCCCCGGTTCCGCGGGCGTGTCGCGGCCCCCCGCCGCGGACCCCGATCCTACTCCCCGGACGCCCGGCCGTGGGGCGCGGTCCGCTATCATGCCGCGCCGGGCGGGCAGCCGGTGACGGTCCTCGTGTCGCGAGGCCTCCGCGGCGCCCGCGCCTCCCGAACCGGCGCGCGCGACCATGCTCGAGACGATCCTCCAGGCCCTCGCCTCCTCCACCTTCTTCGCGGCGCGCGCGTTCGTGCCGGCCTTCGTGACCGCCGTGCTCCTGAGGCTCGGGCCGAGCCTGCCGTTCGTCGGCGACACGGAGCTCGTGAAGTCGCTGCCGGAGAACGTGCCGCACTGGTTCACGAGCTGGGCGTGCATCGGACTGCTCGGCCTGCTGTCCGCCGCGGAGCTCCTGTCCGACAAGAGCAGCGACCTGCGGCAGGTGCTCGACGAGTTCGGCCGCTGGGTCAAGCCGATCATGGCGGCGCTCACCGTGCTGGGCCTGCTCGGCGTCACGGACGTCGGCTTCGCGGAGGACATCCTCGGCGGCGAGGTGCGGCCCAAGGAGGGCGGCCTCGGCGACGGCATGCTCGCGATCATCACGGCGGCGTTCACCTGGACGCTCGCGACGCTGCGCAACACGGTCTTCGAGCTCTTCCGCGAGGGCGACGAGGACGACGACGCCGGCGTGCAGGGGCTCATGAGCTGGGCCGAGGACGTGTGGGCCGCGTTCGGGCCGGTGCTGCTCGTGCTCTTCCCGATCGCGATGGCCGTGCTCGTCGGCGTCGTGAGCTTCCTGCTCTACCGCATGCGGCGGCGCGCCGAGCTGAAGGAGGACGCGTCGCGCGTCGCGTGCGGCGGTTGCGGCGAACCGACGTACACCTGCGCCGTGCGCTGCGGGACGTGCGGGCAGGCGGTCGCCGCGCCGCGAGACGTCGGCTTCTTCGGCACGGCGATCGACCGCGCCGCGCCGGACGCCGCGCGCCATCCGTACCGGCTCACGGAGAAGAAGCGCTGCCCCGTGTGCGCGACGCGACTCCCCGAGCGGCACCCGCGCCAGGCGTGCCCGGCGTGCGCGCACGAGCCCTTCGCCGACCCGGCCTTCCTCGACGCCTACCTCACGGACGTCCGCAACCGCCTGCCGTTCGCGCTGCTGCTCTGCACGCTGCTGAGCCTCGTGCCGATCGCCGGACTCCTGCCGGGCGTCATCTACTACCGCGTCGCGCTCGTCTCGCCGTTCCGTCGCTACCTGCCGCGCGGCCGCGCGCTCGCGGTGAAGTGGGGCGTGCGACTCCTCTTCTTCGTGCTCGTCGCGATCCAGTGGATCCCCGCGGTGGGCGGCGTCGTCGTGCCGACGATGGCGCTCGTGAACTACCTCGCGTGGCGCGGCGTCTTCCTCTCCGTGCTGCGCGACGAGGGACTGCAACCGGCGACGGCGTGAGGGGGCGGACGTCCCCTCGGCTCACGAGCCTCGCGATCCGCCCGACGGCCGGCAGTCCAGGGCGCGGCTCGAGTCCGCGCTCGGCCGCGACGGGCCGCCGGCGACGCGAGGCGACCCCGCGTGCCCTCGGGTATGCTCCGCCCCGTCGGCGCGGGGCGGCGGAGGGACGGGCCGCCGCGGGACCGCGCGCGACCACGAATCCCGGCCCGTCGTCCCCGGGCCCGTTCACGAGAGGGGGAGCCGATGGAACGCGTGCGACTCGAGGAGACGGTGGAGGCCGTGCGGCGGGAGCTGGAGACCACGCGGCGCCGCCTGTGGCTCGCGTGCCTGCCGTGGGTGGTCGTCGTCTTCGCGTCGCTGGCGCCCTCGGCGCACCAGGACGTCGTGACGGCGAAGCGCTTCGTGGTGCTCGACGACAGCGGCATGACGCGGATCGTTCTCGGTCTCTCGCGTGAGCAGGTCTCGACGGGGAACCGGGGCCCCGACACGGAGTACGTCGAGAAGGAGCTCGCGGCGCTCCGCGTGATCAATGACGACGGGCTGATCGAGCTGGGGGACACCAACCGTTACTCCGGTGGGTCCATGCTCGCGATCTCCCACGAGCATCGCGACCGGACGTGGTTCACGTCCCTGTCATCGAGCGGCCTGTCGTCGGAGTACGACGACGACGAGATCAAGGCGCGGGCGCGGCTCGTGCCGAACGAGCTGGACCTGTCGATGAGGGTCGAGGACGAGTCCCGATCCGTGGAGCTCTCGGCGGGTGAGGACGGGCCGGCTCGACTCGTCGTCCAGGACGGCGAGGAGGAGTCGGTGTTCCCCGGTCGCTGACGTGCGCAACCTCCTGATCGTCCTCGCGCTCCTCGTGACGGCCGCGGTCGTCGCGTTCGTCGTCTCGACCCTCGGTGACGACACCTCGGGCGACGGTGGCGCGGCCGTCGTCACGCACGACGACGCTCCGCGGTCCGGCGTCGACCTGCCGCACGGGTCGCGGGCGGGCGGCGACGCGGCGGGCGCCGACGTCCCGTCCACGCTCGACGCCCCTGCGCCGACGGCCGACATCGCTCGCGCCGTGCTCGTCGGTCGCGTCGTCTCCGCCGACGGCCCCGTCGCCGGCGCCGCGGTGCACGTCCTGCTCGAGGGCGGTGCGGCCCGCGACCTCGCCGAGGCGTGGTCGGCGTGCCCCGACGCGCCGGCCGCCGAGCCTGCGGCGGTCACCGGTCCCGACGGCCGCTTCCGCGCGGAGGCCGCGCGACCCGAGCGCGCCTGGGGTCACGCCGTCGTCGCGATCACCGGGGAGGCCCTCGTGCCCGCCGCCCGGAAGGTCGAGCTCACCGCCGACGGACGGGGCGATGCCGGCGACGTCCCCGTGCTCCAGGGTACGACGGTCGCCGGCCGCGCCGTGGGCGAGGACGGCGTGCCGCTCGAGGGCGTGCGCGTCGCGCGGCTCGTCGACGCCGACACCGCAGTCGCCGTCGCGGGATCGGACCCGACGGTGTCCCCGTTCCTCCGCTCCTCTGACGTGTCGACGACGTGCGCCGACGGTCGGTTCCGGTTCGTCGCGCCCCGCGGGGGCGCGCTGGACCTCCGGTTCGAGGCCGAGGACCGGGCCGGCGTGGAGCGTCGCGGGCTCTCCGCCGCGCAGCCGGACCTCGACACCGGCGACACGGTGCTCCCGCTCGGCGGGCGCATCGCCGGGCGACTCGTGGACGGGCGCGGCGCGCCGCTCGCGGACTGCTGGGTGACCGCGATCCTCGACGGCGTGCCCTCGTCGCGCGAAGTGGGGAGCGCGGTCGTCCTGCCCCGCGGGCGCGCGACCGTCCTCACGGCCGAAGACGGGGCGTTCGCGTTCGGCGGCCTGGCCGACGGGTCGTTCTCGCTGCACGCCCGCGGCACGGGGACCGGATGGGCGCGGCGTTTCGACGTCGCCGTCGGCGTCACGGGTGTCGAGCTCGTCGCGCCGGACGGTGCGTCGTTCGTGCTCGACGTTCGCGACGCCGTGACGCGTGCGCCGGTCGACGGCGTGGCCGTCGACGTCGAGTCGACGGAGGAGGCCGCGCGCTGGCCGCACGGCGACGACGCCGTCGCGATCGCCGGGGACGAAGCGGGGCTCGGCGCGGGCGCGGTGCGCCTCGACGCGCTCGATGCGGCGGGCGCCGTGCTCGTCGTCACCGCACCGGGCTACGGCCGGGCCGAGGTCGAAACGGGTCCGCTCGTCGGGGGCGGTGTCGCTCGACGCGAGGTCCTGCTCCCGCGCGCATTGCACATCGCGGGGCGGGTGGAGACGCCCGACGGCCTGCCGATCCCGGCCGTCATGCTCCAGGCGGGCGCGCCCGGGATGCCGGGCGGCCGCGCCACGACCGGCGCGGACGGCCGCTTCTCCATCCCCGGTCTGCGCGACGGCACCTGGCAGGTCTGGCCGTCCTCGAAGGAGCACCTGGGCGTCGGGCACCGCACGGTCGTCCTCGCAGGCGCGGACCTCGACGACCTCCTCATGGTGCTCGTCCCGACCGCGACGCTCGCCGGGACCGTGCGCGAGGCCGGCGAGCCGACAGCCGCCACCGTGGCGGCGCTGCTCGTCGACCCCGACTGGGAGCGCCTCGTCGAGCGGCTGGACGACACGGTGATCGCGTCGTCGGACGCGCGGTCGTACGTGAGCGTGAGCGCCGGCGAAGACGGCCTGTTCGAGCTCGAGCGGCTCGCGCCCGGCACGCACCTCGTCACGGCCGTGTCCGGCGAGGGCGCCGACCCGCGCGCGGTGCTCGAGACGGCGCGCGCGGCGGATGCGCCCCCCGAAGGCGTCGTGCGGCTCACGGTGGCCGCGGGCGAGACGGTCGAACGGGACCTTATCGTCCCCTCGGCGGCGTCGGTGAGCGGGCACGTGACGCTCGGCGGGCGCAGCGCGGCGGACGCGTTCGTCGCCGTCATGGCCCGGGTGTCCGGAGCGTGGACGTCTCTCGGCACCGCCGTGGCGGACGGCGCCGGCTCGTTCACGATCGGAGAGCTCCCTCGCGGCGACGCGGTCGTCGTCGCGCGCGGCGCGACGTCGCCCGCCACGGCCGCGCGCGTGGTGGAGTTGCGGTCCGGCGACACCCCCGTGCAGCTCGACGTCTCCGGCGTCTCGGCGCTCGTTCGCGTCGTCGACGACGTGACGGGGCTCCCCGTGACGGACGCCGTCGTGCGCGTCGGGTACCGGCCGACGACGGACTCGTCGCTCGGGTTGGGCGACGCGGAAGCCCTGCAGTTGCTCGTCGCGTTCGGCGCGGCCGCGGGCGACCCGTTCGAGGGCGCCGTGGACGGTCGCGGCGAGGTGACGCTCGTGCACCTCGCACCCGGCCGACACACCGTGTACGCGCAGGGCGACGGCTGGATGCCTTCGTCGGGCGTGCCGCTGCAGGTCGTGGACGGCGAGACGCCGGAGCCCGTCGAGGTCCGGCTGCGCGCGGGAGCGCTCGTACGGGGTCGCGTCGACGGCGTGCCGCTCGAGGCCACCGGCCGACTCGTCGCCGAGCTCGTGGATCCGGCGCGGGGCGGGATCGCGAAGTGGGTCGAGGTCGCGGACGGCGCGTACGAGCTCGTCGGCCTCAGCCCGGGCCGCTACCGGCTCCGGGTGCGCGACCTGTCGTCCGGCGGCGGCGTGCGCGCCGAGCGCGACCTCGACCTCGACGCCGGGGAGGCCCTCACCGTGGACCTTCGCCTGGATTGAGCCGTGGAATTCGGTCTTCGAACCGAAAAGCCGTGAATTATGGTCATGGAGCCGAAAAGTCGATAGATTCGGCTTCATGGCCGAACAACTCTACGTCGCGCTCATCGGCGATCTCGTCGCGTCCCGCGAGCAGCCGGACCGGGCCGCGGTCCAGGAGCGGCTCCTCGCGGCCGTGGCGGCGGTCCGGCCGCGCGTGCTCTGGGCGGCGCCGCTGGGCGTCACCGCGGGCGACGAGGTCCAGGCGCTGCTCACGGCGGAGCGCGCGGAGACGGCCGTCGCCGCGGTGACCGCGCTGAGCGAGGGACTGGTCGACCCGGACGGCGACCCCCGGACGTCCGTGGGCACCCCGGTCCGGTTCGGGCTGGGCTTCGGTGCGCTCACGACCCGGCACGACACCGCCGACGACCTCGCGGAGACGAGCCCCGCGCTGCTCGACGGGCCGTGCTTCCACCACGCTCGGGGTGCCCTCGAGCGGGCGCGCGCGGAGCACCGCTGGGTCTGCGTGCGCGGCGCCGACGGCGACCCGGACGCGTCGGAGGCCAAGAGCCTCGACGCGCTCTTCGCGCTCATGGGCGTCGTGCGGGCCGGCTGGACCGCGACGCAGGTCCGCTACGTCACGGCCTGGCGCGAGGAGCTGCACCGTCGGGTCGTGGAGTCCGTCGAGCCGAAGCGGCGAGGCGGACCGCCCGTCGTCTTCGTGGGCGACATGCGGCGCGACGTGCTGGCGAAGCTCGCGCGCGGCCTGCGGAGCCGCGTCGCCGAGGCGACGGACAAGAGCCCCTCGGTGATCACCCAGGCCTTCCAGTCGGCGTCGCTCGACGAGATCCTCGACGGGGAGGAGGCGGCGCGCCTGCTGCTGAGGAGGATGGGCGGGCGCGCGGTGGAGATGCGTGACGTGCTCGACGGAGGCGACGACCGGAGATGACCCACGAGCAGCAGCTCTTCCTCGCGCTCCTCGTCCTCGGGCACGTGCTCGGGGACTTCGCGTTCCAGACGCGCGCGATGGTGGAGGGCAAGCTCGCCTGGCGCGGCGGCGCCTTCGGCCGGCACGCGCTCACGGTGCTCGCGATGCACGCGGCGACGCTCCTGCCGGTGTTCCCGACGGGGAACCATGTCGTGCTCGTCGCGGGCATCGCGGTCGCCCACCTGCTCGTCGACCTCGGCAAGACCGCGCTGTCCCGCGCCTGGAACCGGCCGTTCACGTGGTTCGCGCTGGACCAGGTCGCGCACCTCGCCGTGCTCTGGGTGCTCGGCGGTCTGTTGGCGGACACGTCCTCCTGCACGTTGCCGGCGGACCTCCTGCCCCAGGCGCGCGCGGTGGCCGTCGTGCCCGCGGTGCTCGTGTTCGACGTGACCGGCGGCTCCGCCGTCGTCGCGCTCATCCTGCGGGACCTGCGCGGTGCGCGGCATGTGGAGGCCGGAGGGGACACGGCTTCGGGGGCGCGAGCCGTCACCGACGACGCGGACGACGTGCTTCACGGTGCCGGCCACTGGATCGGCGTCCTCGAGCGGCTGCTCGTGACGCTCGCGGTGCTCCGGGGAGAGTGGGGTGCCGTCGGCCTCGTGCTCACCGCCAAGTCCATCGCGCGCTTCAAGGAGCTCGAGGACCGGCGCTTCTCCGAGATCTACCTCGTGGGCACGATGACGTCCGTGCTCGTCGCCATCGCGTGCGGCATGCTCCTCGCGCGGCTCGTCCCGGGCCTCGCGGGGTAGGGCGCCGCGGCCGCGGCGCCCGCGGTCCGCGTCCCGGGTCGGCGGCGCTCGCCGGTCCGCGGGGGCGCGTGCGATGATCCGCCCATGACCGCGTCGCGCACGAGCCCCGCCGCCGACGACCCCTTCGACGCCGCCGCGATCCGCGACATCGTGTTCGCGGGCTTCCCCGACCTCGAGCTGCTCGACCTCACGGGGCCCTACGAGGTGCTGTCGTCCGCCGTCCGCTGCCTCGACGAGGACGCGCGGCCGCGCGTGCGCCTCGCGGCGCCGACGCGCGAGGCGTTCACGACGCGCAACGGGCTCCGGCTGCAGCCGGTGACGACGCTCGCCGACGCGGGAGCCGTCGACCTGCTCGTCGTGCCGGGCGGTCGCGGCGTGCGCACCCTGCTCGAGGAGCCGCGGGGCCCCGACGGACGCCGCACCCTCGACGACGTCGGCGCGCTCGCGGAGCGCGCCCGGGCCGTGCTCTCCGTCTGCACGGGCGCGTTGCTCCTCGCGGAGCTCGGCCTGCTCGACGGGCGCGACGCGACGACGCACCACCTCTCGCTGGACCGCCTCCGCGAGCTCGCGCCGACCGCGCGCGTCCACGCGGACCGGCGCTGGGTCGAGGACGGGCGCTTCGTGATCTCCGCCGGCGTGAGCTCGGGCATCGACGCGGCGCTGCACGTCACGGAGCGGCTGTGGGGCGGCGAGGTCGCCGCGCGCGTGGCCGGGAACATCGAGTACGCCTGGGAGCCCGGCGACGCGGGGTGAAGGGGGGCGGCGCGCCGCGGCCGGCGACGGTCGCGTGCCGCGCGCCCTCCGTCAGTCCGCTCCCGCCGGCCCCGGCGTCCCCAGCCGGTCGACGCCCAGCAGGTGCGCGTCGATGCGGTGGAGCACCGTGAACTCCGGGTCCGCGACGCGTTCGAGGAGCGCGGCGTGCTCTGCGTCGAAGCGCGCGACCTCCTCGGCGGTCATCGTCGCGCCGACGCCGCGGCACGCGCGGAAGCGGCCGCGCCAGGTCTCGCGCGTGAACGGCAGCGCCTCGTCGTACTCGAGCGCGCCGAGGAACACGAAGTCGCGCGGCGTCCAGCCGGGCACGCGCGCGATCTCACCCGGCCAGTCGGCGCCGCCCCACTCGGGGTTGTGCCGCAGGACGAGCTCCTCGGACGCGCGCGCGATCGCGTCGAGGCGCGGCAGCCAGCAGAGGTGGCACGTCATGAGGCGGCCGCCCGGCGCGGCGACGCGGCGGACCTCGTCGAGCGCGGCGGCCGCGTCGAAGTAGAGCCAGCAGCTGCTCGCCGTGACGAGGTCGTAGGCGGCGGGGGGCTCACCCGTGTCCTCGGCGGCGCGGACCTCGAAGCGCGCGTCGAGGCCCTCCTCGGCGGCGAGGCGTCGCGCCGCGCGCACCTGGTCCTCGGCGACGTCGATGCCCGTGACGCGCGCGCCGCGCCGGGCGAGGCCGCGGGAGAGCGCGCCCGTGCCGCACCCGAGGTCGAGCACGCGCAGGCCGGGCAGCGCCAGGCCGAGCTCCCGCCCCAGGCGCTCGAAGAAGCTGTCCGGGTAGCCGGGGCGGAACGCGGCGTAGTCGTCGCTCGTGAGGCCCCAGTCGACGAGGCGGTCGCCGTCCTTCGCGGGGATGCCGTCCATGCCGGCAGCGTACGGGACGGGCGCACGCCCTCGCGACGGCTTCGGTCCCGGGCGGCGCAGCGGGTACCCTCGCGGGGCCTCCCGGAGCCCGTCCATGTCCCGCCGCGTCGCGGTCGCGTCGCTCGTCGTCCTCGCGCTCGTCCTCGCGACGACCGTCGCGTGCGGGGACGCCTCGTCCGGGAGCGACGACGCGTCGACGGACGGCGGCGGTCCCGGGAGCGCGACGCCGGACGCGCACGACGCGCGAGGTTCGGAGGACACCGCGGGTGACGTCGCGGACACGATGCGCGACCCGCCCGTGACGGACGGCGCGCCGGACCTCGCCGACGGCGCGGACGACGACGCGGCCGACGCCACGCCCGCCGCGCCGGCCTGCCTCCAGTGCCAGGGCGTCAAGTGGGTCTACAACGCCGGCACGAACACCATGTTCCGCTGCCCGTACTGCAAGGACTGACCGCCGCGCCATGCTCCAGGACGCCCCGGAACTCGTCGCCGACAACGGCTCGCACGGCAAGCTGCTCGCCTACGTGGCGATCGCGCTCGGCTCGTCGTTCCTGTGCTCGGTCTGGGAGGCCGTGCTGCTCGCGACGCCGCGCTCGCACGTCGCGCTCATGGTGCAGCGCGGCGCGATGGGCGGGAAGCGCCTCCAGCGCATGCGGCGCAACATCGAACGGCCCATCTCCGCGATCCTCACCCTGAACACCGTCGCGCACACGGTCGGGGCCGCGGGCGCCGGCGCCGAGGCGACGCTCATCTTCGGGAGCGCGTGGTTCGGCGTCATCTCCGCGGTGCTCACCGTGCTCATCCTCGTGTTCTCGGAGATCATCCCGAAGACGCTCGGCACGGTGTACTGCCGCCAGCTCGCAGGCTTCACGGGCGTGAGCGTGCACGCGCTCGTCAAGGTGTTCTACCCGCTCGTGCGCCTGCTCGAGCTCGTGACGCTGCTCTTCAAGCCGGAGCGCAAGGGGCCGTCCGTGACGCGCGCCGAGCTGCAGGCCATGGCGGCGATCAGCGCCGACGAGGGCGGCATCGACCGCGCCGAGCAGCAGACCGTCGAGAACCTGCTGCGCCTCGAGACCGTGAAGGTGCGCGACATCATGACGCCGCGGACCGTGCTCTTCGTGCTGCCCGAGACGACGACGGTCGCGGACTTCGTCGCGGCGACGCTGCCGCCGTTCTCGCGCATCCCCGTCACGCCGGGCGGGGCCGACGACATCACGGGTTACGTGCTCAAGTCCGACGTGCTCGAGCGCGCCGCGAACGACGAGCACGACGTGCGGCTCGCGGAGCTCGTCCGCCCGCTGGACGTCGTGCCGACGAGCGCCTCCGCCGCGCACGTGCTCGGCCGGCTCGCGGACGCGCGCTCGCACGTGGCGCTCGTCGCGGACGAGTACGGCGGCACCGCGGGACTCGTGACGCTCGAGGACGTCATGGAGACGCTGCTCGGCCGGGAGATCATCGACGAGTCGGATCGCGTCGTCGACATGCAGGAGCTCGCGCGGCGTCGCCGGGAGGGGGCGGGCGGGAGAGATGACGCGACGCCTCCGGCGGACGACGCCGCGGAGGCGGAGGACGGGCGCTCGGGAGACGACGGAGCGGTCGCGGGCGACGCGCCGCCCGGAGGCGCCGCGGGGACTTGACCCGGCTGCCCTGGCTGCGCGAGGCCGCCGCGACCGTGCGGCGCGCGGTGCGCGAGACGGGGGCGCTCGGCCCGCTCGCCCTCTTCACCGTGGGCGGGCCCGCGCTCGGCGCCGTGGTGCTCGGCGCGACGGCGCCCGCCTGGCTCGAGCCGCTCCGCGCGCTGGACGGCGCGGCGTGCGCGGCGGTCGTGCTCGCGGCGTCGGTGCTCCTCGCGGGGC
>JAUIEF010000205.1 GCA_030428785.1 bacterium | reverse complement strand
CCTCGACCGCGAGTCCGTCCGCGCGGTCGTGCGGGACCGATACGTGCCCGCCGACGTCGCGCTCGCGGAGCTCCGTCGCGAGGACCTCGCGGCGCCGGACGACCCGGGCCGCGCGCTCGAGGAGGTGCACGGGCGGCTCTTCGCCGGGCCGCTGCTCACGGACGCGTGGTGCGCGCGGCTGCTCGCGGAGGTCGACCGGCTCGGGGCGTGGGCGCGCGCCGAGGGGCTGCCCGCCGTCGCACCGAACTCCATGAACCGCTACGGCGTCGTGCTCGACGACCTCGGCCTGGCGCCCGCGGTGCGCCGGCTGACGCGCGACGTCCTCCGCCCGCTCGCGGCGACGCGCTTCCCGGACCTCGGCGGCGCGGACCTCGACGACCCGCACGCCTTCGTCGTCGAGTACGGCGACGACGCGGACAGCCACCTCGACTTCCACGTCGACGACAGCGAGGTGACGCTCAACCTCTGCCTGGGCGAGCGCTTCGAGGGCGGCGACCTCTGGTTCCGCGGGCTGCGTTGCGACCGCCACCTCCAGACGGGGTGCCGCGACACGGACGCGTACGACCACCCGCACGCGCCCGGTCGCGCGCTGCTCCACGCGGGGAAGCACCGGCACGGCGCGTACCCGCTGCGGTCGGGCCGGCGTGTGAACCTCATCGTGTGGTGCCGCAGTCCGTCGGTGCGCGCGGCCGTGCGCCGCGACACGTGCCCGGCGTGGTGCGCGGAGAGCCGCGCGCGCTGACGGGGGCACCTCGCGGGGTATACTTCCCCGCCATGGATCAGGACGAGCTCCCGGTCACCTTCGAGCACCGGGAGCACACCGTCCTGGGCGTCGCGACGTCCGTGCTCGGCGCGCTGCTCGGCTTCCTGCTCGTGGCCATGGCGGGCCGCGACGCGACGCCGGGGCCCGAGGACTTCCCGATCACGGTGAAGCTCGAGCACCTGCGCGAGCACATCGGCGAGTACGACGCGCTCCTCATCGGGCGCAGCCACGTCTGGCGCAGCTACGTGCCGGACGTCCTCGACGCCGAGCTCGAGCGCGCGGGCCGGCCGCTGCGGACGTTCAACCTGGGCGGACCCGGCATGGCGGACGCGGAGATCGACCACGTCCTCCGGCGGGTGCTCGACATGCCGGGGCAGCGGCTGCGGTACGTCTTCGTCGAGACGCCGGACTGGCTCACGGCGACCGAGGACAACCTCTTCACGAACCGCGCGGTCGACTGGCACACGCCGCTGCAGCTCGCCCGGACCGTCCGCACCCTGCTGCGCGCGGACCTCGGCTGGGGCGAGCGGTTCGCGCGCCTCTGGGACCACCTGCGCATGACGGCCCAGCGCTTCGCGGCCTTCGGGCAGGGGCGGCGCATCGTGGGCGCGCTGCGCGGCGAGGAGGAGCCGCAGCCCATGACCCTCGAGGAGGTCGCGAGCGGTCGCGGCTACCAGGCGCTCGACGACCTGCGCACGGACGACATCAAGCGCCGCCGGCAGGGCTTCCTGCGGAACCGCGACGGCTTCCCCGCGCGCGTCGCCGCGATCACGGCCGGCAACGGGTCGCCCTTCGACCTCGACCGCTACGACCGCGCGTCGCTCGACGAGCAGATCGCGGCGATCCGCGCGGCCGGCGCCGAGCCCGTGTACATCGTGCCGCCGGGCATGGACGCGACGCCGCACGCCTACGCGCTCGATGCGGCGGGGCTGCTGCCGGCCTTCCTGCCCTTCAACCGGCCGGACGTCCACCCGGGGCTCTACCGCTTCGAGCGGCGCTTCGACGGGCACCTGACGCGCGAGGGCGCCGTCGACGCCAGCCGCCTGCTCGCCCGCGCGTTCGCGCGCCTCGACGAGTAGCCCGCCGCCGATGCTCTTCACCGAGTTCCGGTTCGTCGTCTTCTTCGTCGTCGCGTTCGCGGTGACGTGGTCGCTGCGCGGCAACACGGCGCGCAAGGCCTGGCTCACGCTGTGCAGCTACGTCTTCTACGGCGCGTGGGACTGGCGCTTCTGCACGCTCATGGCGGCGTCGACGCTCATCGACCACCACACGGGGCGCAAGGTCCACGCGTCGGACGACCCGCGCGTCCGCAAGCGCTGGCTGTGGGCGAGCCTCGCCGCGAACCTCGGGCTGCTCGGGTTCTTCAAGTACTACAACTTCTTCGTGGAGAGCGGGCAGGGGCTCTTCGACCTCGTCGGCCTGCCGTTCCCCGCGCGGACGCTCGAGATCATCCTGCCGGTCGGCATCAGCTTCTACACATTCCAGACGCTCAGCTACACGCTGGACATCTACAAGAAGCGCCTGAAGCCGGTGGACTCGCTCCTCGACTTCGCGTTCTTCGTCGGGTTCTTCCCGCAGCTCGTCGCGGGGCCCATCGTGCGCGCGGTGGAGTTCCTGCCGCAGCTCGCCGAGAAGCGACGGCTGTCGACGGTCGACTTCCGCGGGTGCCTCACGCTCTTCCTCATCGGCTTCGTGAAGAAGGCCTGCGTCTCCGACAACCTCGCCATGGTCGCGGACCGCTACTTCGACGCGCCGGCGCTCCACGACCTGGGCTCCGCCTTCACGGGCATCCTCTACTACACGATCCAGGTCTACTGCGACTTCTCCGGCTACAGCGACATGGCCATCGCGACGGCGGGCCTGCTCGGGTACCGGCTGTGCCTGAACTTCGCGCACCCGTTCTTCGCGCACAACGTCGAGCAGTTCTGGCAGCGCTGGCACATCAGCCTGTCGACGTGGATGCGCGACTACGTGTTCATGTCCTCGCTCAAGCGGGGGCGCAACAGCCGCGGGCGCATCCTCGGCGCGACGTTGCTCACGTTCGGCGTCACCGGCCTGTGGCACGGCGCGAGCTGGAACTACGTCGTCTTCGGCCTCGTGCACGGCGTCGGCGTCGTCTGGAACATGGTCACGCGACCGTTCGTCGACGCGCGCCCCGCGCTCGGACGCTTCCTCGGTCGGGCCGGCGTGCCGATCACGTTCTGGTTCGTCTGCCTGTCGATCGTCTTCTTCCGGCCCATGGAGTGGTCGGAGGCGGGCACGGTCCTGCGCGCGCTCGTGCTGCTCGATGCGCCGGGGACGGAGAGCCTCGGCGGGTCGGCGCTCTGGCTCGTGCCGGCGCTCGCCGTCGTCCACGTCCTCGCGTTCCGGAGGACGTTCGCCGCGGCCTGGCGCGCGGCGCCCGGCTGGCTCGTCTACCTGCTGTGGGGGGGCGGGCTCGCGCTGGCCCTCCAATGGGCCGCGAAGGACTACCGGCCCTTCGTCTACTTCCAGTTCTGAGGCGAGGCCGGATCGCGCGCCCGTCGGCGCCCGGCGCGCGCTCCGCCGAGCGCCGTCCGGGGGGGCGTCCGGCCGGCTCGGCGCGCGCACCGGTCATGGGTTATTCTTCCCCACGACTCGGGTCCCCGGCCCGGGCCCCGGCCGCCCGCCGGGCGCTCCGTCCCCGCTCCCCGGCCCCCGGTCCCCCGCCCCTCCGCCACGCCCCGCAGCCAGACCCTTCCCATGGACGCGCAGACCTTCCTCGACGAACTCGCCGGCATCGTGAACGCCGACAAGGGCTCGCTCACCGGCGAGTCGGTGCTCAAGGACTACCGCTGGGACTCCATGTCCGCGCTCGAGTACCAGGCCATCGCCGACGAGCACTTCGGCAAGGAGCTGAGCGCCGACGAGATCAGCGTCTGCCGCACCGTGGCCGACCTGGCGGACCTCATCGAACTCCCGCTGTGACGGAGCTCCGACGCGCGGTCCTCACGGGCGTCGCGACCTACCTCCCGGAGCGGCTCCTCACGAACGCGGACCTCGCCGCGGACTCCGTCGACTGGGACGAGGAGCGCATCCAGGAGACGCTCGGCATCGACCACCGCCACGTCGCGGCGCCGGGCGAGTTCACGAGCCACATGGCGGTGAAGGCCTGCGAGGAGCTCTTCGCGCGCGACCCCGCGCACCGCGAGGGCATCGACTTCGTCCTGCTGACCACGGTCACGCCGGACTACCTGCTGCCGTTCACCGCGGCGCTCGTGCAGCGCGAGCTCGGCCTGCCGAAGGACGTCGGCGCCGTCGACCTGACGCTGGGCTGCTCCGGCTACGTGTACGCGGCCTCGATGGCGGCGTCGCTCGTCGAGTCGGGGCGCGCGCGGAAGGTGCTCGTCGTGACGGGCGACCGCTTCACGGACTACACGGAGCGCGCCGCGCACGACCTGCGGATCCTCTTCGGTGACGGCGCCACCGCGAGCCTCGTGCAGCGCGCCGAGGAGGGCGTCACGGGCGGCGTGGTCGGCGCGTCGGCCTTCGGGACCGACGGCAAGGGCGAGGAGAAGCTCGTCGTCCCGACGAGCGCGGCGCGCGGCTGGTCCGACCCGGGAGCCGGTCCGCCCGTCATCCACATGGACGGCAACGCCGTCTTCACCTTCACGACGCGCACGGTCCTGCCGCACCTCAAGGCGTTCCTCGCCGCGAACGAACTCGCACCGGGCGACGTCGACCTCTACGTCTTCCACCAGCCGAACAAGTTCATGCTCACGCACCTGCAGCATCGGCTGGGTCTCGAGGACCGGCAGGTCGTGCTGCGCGTCGCCGACGTCGGGAACACCGTGTCGTCGACGATCCCGCTCGCGCTCGAGACGGCCTTCGCCGAGGAGCGCGTCCGGGCGGGGTCGACCGTGCTGCTCTGCGGGTTCGGCGTCGGCTACTCGTGGGGCTCGGTGCTGCTGCGCTGGTCGGAGTGACGGCGGCCCCGCCCAACCGGTAGGATCCGGCCGACCGGTCGGCGCCCGCGGACCGGCGCACGTCTCGTCCCGACCGGGTGCTCCATGCGCGCGACGACCGCCGCCTCGCTCCGCGCGCTGCTCGTGGTGCTGCTCGTCGCGCTGACGGCCGGGCGCGGGGCCGCGCAGATCCAGGGGTTGCCGTTCGGCTCCGACCAGGAGGCGTCGTCGGCCGACGAGGCCGCGAGCGACGAGTCGACGGCCGACGAGGCCGCAACCGGGGACGAAGCGGCCGCGGAGGAGGAGCCGGCGCCGGAGGAGGAGCCCGAGCCCGTCGACGAGGTCGTCGCCGCGGCGCAGGCCCTCGAGGGCGAGGCGCTCCAGGCCGAGCTCGACCGCCTCGCCGAGGAGGTCCGCGCCGCCGACAAGGTCGCCGAGAAGGCCGCCGAGGCCTGGGCCGCCGCGCCCGACGACGTCGACAAGGAGACGGCCTCGGAGGAGGCGGCCGCCGCGTTCGGGCTGGCCGCGGACCGGCTCGCCGCCGTGGCCGACGTCGCCGCGGAGAAGGGCCTCGACGTGAGCGACACGCGCGCCCTCCTCATCCGCGCGCGCGGCATCGACGCGAGCACCCTCGACTCGGGCGCGCTCGCCGCGCTCTTCGAGCAGTGGCTCGGCGACGGTCGCACCTGGCTCGTCGAGAACGGCCCCGGCCTCATCGTGCGCGCCATCGCGTTCCTGCTCGTCGTGCTGCTGTTCTGGGTGCTGTCGCGCGTGTCGGGCCGCATCACGAGCCGCGCCGTCCGCAGCAGCCGCCTCAAGATGACCGACCTGCTGCGCCAGTTCTTCGTCGGGCTCGCGCAGAAGATCGTGTTCTTCGTCGGGTTGCTCTTCGCGTTCCGGGTCGTGGGCGTCGACCTCGGTCCGGTGCTCGCCGGCGTCGGCATCCTGGGCTTCGTCGTCGGCTTCGCGCTCCAGGAGACGCTCGGCAACTTCGCCGCCGGCATCATGATCCTCATGTACCGCCCGTTCGACGTGGGCGACCTCATCGAGGCGGGCGGCACGACGGGCAAGGTCGTCGACCTCACGCTCGTGTCGACCACGCTCGACACGCTGGACAACCAGAAGGTCATCATCCCCAACGGCAAGATCTGGGGCGACACGATCACCAACGTCACGGCGCGCTCGAACCGGCGCGTCGACCTCGTCGTCGGCGTGAGCTACGGCGACGACCCGGAGCAGGCGATCGACATCGTCATGGGCGTGCTGCAGGAGCACGACAAGGTGCTCGACGACCCGAAGCCGACGGTCGGCGTGCTCTCGCTCGGCGAGTCCTCCGTCGACCTGCGCGTGCGGCCGTGGTGCCGGACGTCCGACTACTGGGACGTCGCGAGCGACGTGCTCATCCGCTCCAAGCTCGCGCTCGAGGCGGCGGGGCTGAGCATCCCGTTCCCGCAGCGCGACGTGCACCTCTTCCGCACGGAGGAGACGACGGTCACGGCCTCCGCGTCGACGCCGCCCGGCTCCGAGGGCGCGACGGACTCGTCGGACGACGACTGACCGCCGCGCGGCCCGTCAGGCGTCCGCGCGCGCCGTCGCGAGCACGTCCGGCGTCCGGTCGCTCGCGACGAGCAGCTCCCAGAGCGCCTGGACCTCGGGCGTGTCGTGCGTCAGCAGCTCCGCGAGCCAGCGCGCGCCGAGCGTCTGGTGGAGCAGCGCGACCTCGACGGTGAGCGGCCCGTCCGGGACGGCGACGTCCACGTGCACCGTGTCGCTCCCCGGCCGGAAGTCCGCGTCGCCGGCGACGCCCGTCGGCGCCGTGCGCGCCGCCTCCGCGTGGTCGGGCGCCCAGCCGGCGGGCAGCAGCCGGTCGTCGCGCCACCAGTCCGCGCCGCGCACGAGCGTGTGCACGGGGCGACCGCCGACGTCCGCCATGACGGCCTCCCAGGACGCGACCTCGTCGCCGGACACGAGCCGGTCGACGTGCCGGCGCAGCGGTCCGGCGGCGAGCTCCGACGGCAGCGGCTCGCCGTTCGCGCCGAGCAGCCGGCCGGAGGCGTCGACGACGCCCGACGCGAACACGACCGCGCCCGCCGCGTCGCGGACCACGACCGACAGCCAGACCCGACGCGTCGGGTGCGCCGTCGGCAGCTTGTGCCCCGCGAGGTTCGTCACGACGACGTCGAGGAGCAGCCGCCCCGCGTCGCGCCGGACGTCCTCGACCGCGAGCGCGGCCGTGCGCGTCGCGAGCTGCTCGCGCGTCGCGTCGAGCGTCGCCTGGAACGCCTCGGCGGGCGCGGTCGCGCCGAGCGCCTCGCCGTGGTCGCGCAGCAGCGCCGGCAGCAGCGTGTTGCCGCCGACGAACACGTGCCGCCCGACGGGCGCGCGCGGCCGCACCGGCGGGAAGTCGCGCCCGCCCGGGTTGCGCGCGATGCGGGTCGTGATCGGCAGGCCGTCCTCGTCGGTCACGGGGACGTGGCAGTCGGCGCACGACGCCGCGTCCGGGCCGGGCGCCGCCCGCTCGGTGTCGTAGGCCGAGTTCCGCCACTCGAGGTACGGCGCCTGCTCGAGGAAGCGCGCCCCGGTGTCGCGGCCTCCCTCGTCGAAGACCGGCGTCTCGAGCGTGTGGCAGCTCCCGCAGAGCGCCGACTCCGTGACGTGCGCGCCGTACGCCGGCGTGAAGCCCGTGTGGTGGCGCATGGGCATGGTGAACGGTCGCTCGTGGGGTCCCGACATGCGGCCCGCCGCGTCCAGCACGAAGCCGGCGCTGAAGCTCTCCGGCGTGCCGAGCCCCTCGGGCGACATGCCGTGGCACACCGTGCACGACACGCCGTCGCGCGCGAGCGCGCCCGTGTCGCCGTCGCACGCGAGGAGGTGCAGCAGGCTGCCCGTGCCGTGGTCGTCGAGGTCCGTGCGCGCGGCCATGGGCGCGTGGCAGCCGAGGCAGGTCGCCTCGATCTCACGCGCGCGGGACGGCAGCGCGTCGATCTCGGCCGAGAGGACGGCGCGCCACAGCGGGTCGACGGCGGCGTTCGCCATGGGCGAGCCGCGCCAGAGGTCGTGCGGCCCGATCGCGCGGCCGGCGGCGTCGCGCAGGGCCGACGCGCGCGGCGCGCTCGCGTGGCAGCGCGCGCAGAGCGAGGACAGGGCGACGGGCGCGTCGGCGGGCGCGTCGGCGGGCGCACCGACGGGCGCGGAGGCGGGCGCGTCGACGGGCGGAGGATCCGCGGTCGGCGGGGCGGTGAGGGCGGCCGTCGGGGCGGCGAGCGCGAGGAGCAGGGCCGCCGTGGCGACCGCACGACGCAGGCGCGGCGGGGCGCCCGGCGGGCGGGACGCTCCGGGCGCGGGCCGGACGTCGCGCTGCGCGGGGAGGGAAGTCATGGGTCCGATCCGTGTCGGGTGCGGGACGGCGGGAGCGCGCCGACGCGCGGCGTCCGTTCGCACGCCTCGTGGGCGCCTTCCCAGCCTCGCCCGTCCGGGCGTGCGACGCCGTGCGGATCCCTGCGTAGTTCTCCGGGACCGAGGCGGCAGTCCGGCGGCGTCCCCGCGCGCCGCGTCACCTTGCCGGATCCGCGGACGGCGCTTACCTTCATGTCCTTCCGGCACCGCCGCGCGCGTGAAAAGGGGCGCGGCCGGGCGACTCCATGTCACCGCACGTCCGGGGTGCGGGTGGGGCGCCTCCGTCCGGGGCGAAGAGATGAAGGAGAGAGGTGTGATCAGGCTCGCAGCGTGTGTGGTGTCGTCGATCGTCGTCCTGGGGGCCGCGCCGGCCCCCGCGCCCGATCGACTCGTGGATCTCAACGGTGACGGACTGCTCGACAAGGTCCACGTCGGCGCCGACGGCGCGCTCGCCGTCTCGGTGAACGACGGCTACCGGGCGTTCCTGCCCGTGGCGCAGGAGCTGCCGCCCGTCGAGGCGAGCGGGCTCCTCGCGACCGACCTCGACGGCGACGGCCACGTCGACCTCTACGTCGTGTCGCGCGGCGAGAACGTCGCGCTGCTCGGCGACGGGACGGGGCGGCTGCGCGACGCGACGACGCTCCTGGGGCTCGCGGACGCGGGCGCCGGGCTGTCGGCGGAGCGCCTGCACCTCGACCTCGACGGCTTCGAGGACGTCCTGCTGCACAACGCGGACGGCGACGTCGTCTTCTGGTCGCGCGGCGACGGCACGTACCAGCGCGACGCCGGCGCGCCGCTCGGCGGCGACGCGGGCGGTGACGTCGCGGGCGGCGGCACGGCCGCGGCGGGCGCGGGCGGCGTGTCCGGTCCGCCGACGGGGCCGGCCCCGACCACGGGCGACGGCACGCTCGGCACGGGCTCGAGCGGCGGGCTCATCGACGCGACCGGCGCGGTGGGCTTCGACTTCGACGCGGTCTTCGTGAACGACGACGCGGGCGAGGTGGACAGCGCCGACATCGCGGACGGCACGCTCACGGGCGCCGACATCTCGACGACCGGCGGCAACATCGTGTTCGGCGCGGGCTCCGTCGACGTGAACGGTCCGCTCACCGTCACCGCGCTCACGCAGGTGCCGGTCCTCAAGGCCAACTTCATCCAGTTCGCCGACGGCAGCGTGCAGTCGACGGCCGGCGGCGGCG
>JAUIEF010000204.1 GCA_030428785.1 bacterium | reverse complement strand
CGACCGGCGAGCCCGCGCTCGACCCGGCGACCGCCGCCGCCACGCTCCCGGCGCCCTCCGCCGCGCGTCCCGCGGGCCCGGCGCCCGAGGCCGGCGCGGCCGGCGTGTTCGTGCTCGGCATCGACGGCATGGACCCGGTCATCCTGCAGCGCCTCATCGACGAGGGCCGGATGCCGAACTTCGCGAAGCTCGCCGCGGACGGCAGCTTCCAGGAGCTCGGCACGAGCAACCCGCCGCAGAGCCCGGTGGCCTGGTCGAACTTCGTGACCGGCATGAACCCCGGCGGCCACGGCATCTACGACTTCATCCATCGGGACCCGGACACCTACATCCCGATCTCGTCGGCCACGCCGCCCCCCAGCGACGAGCCGCCGACCATGCTCGAGATGTTCGGCTACGCGATCCCGCTGAGCGGCGAGGAGATCCCGAACAACCGCAGCGGCAAGCCGTTCTGGGACTACCTGCACGAGGCGGGCGTGGAGACCGAGGTCTACCGCGTCCCCGGCAACTACCCGCCCACGCCGTCCGAGGCGCTCACCCTCGCGGGCATGGGCACCGTCGACATGCGCGGCACGGCCGGCGAGTACACCTGGTACACGGACGAGATCCTCCCCAACGCCTCCGAGCTCAAGGCCGACGTGCAGATCGTCGCGCCCGACGACGAGGACGGCGACGGCTTCGAGGAGACCTACCGCTCGTCGGTGTACGGCCCGCCGGACGCCATGCGCGTCGGCCGCGAGGACCAGCTCATCGCGACGCCGCTGCTCGTCAAGGTCTCGCCGCGCGACGACGTCATCTGGCTGCGCGTCGGCGACTCCGCGAACCCGAGCGGGCAGGCCATCCTCCAGGTCGGCGAGTGGAGCGACTGGCTCCCCGTCGCCTTCGAGCCGATGCCCATGATGCCGCTCGGCGGCATGGTGCGCTTCTACCTCAAGGAGGTGCGGCCGAACCTCAAGCTCTACGCGTCGCCGGTGAACATCGACCCGACGGCGCCGGCCCAGCCCATCGCGACCCCCGGCACCGCCGCCGAGGACCTCGCCGACCGCATGGGCCGCTACTACACGCAGGGCATGCCGGAGGAGGTCAACGCGCTCAAGGACGGCCTCTTCGACGACGACGACTACCTGAGCCAGGTGAAGCTCGTGCACGAGGACGGCCACCTCATGCTCGACGTCGCGCTCGAGCGCTTCGAGCCGGGCGACATGACCTTCATGTACCTGTCCGACATCGACCTGCAGTGCCACATGCTCTGGCGCCACGGCGACCCGAAGCACCTCGACGCGCCGAACCACCCCGCGTGGGAGCAGGAGTCGGCCGCGAAGCACAAGGACGACATCGAGCGGTTCTACCTCACCGTCGACCGCGTGCTCGGCACGGTGCGCGAGCGGCTCCCCGCCGAGTCCCTGCTGCTCGTCATGAGCGACCACGGCTTCCAGGCGTTCCGTCGTCAGGTGCACCTCAACGCGTGGCTGCGTGACGAGGGCTACCTCGTGCTCGTCGGCGACAAGCGCACCGGGCACATCACGCCGCCCGTCCTCACCGAGGACGGCGAGATCGACCTCGACGAGGACGGCAAGCCCTACGGCACGATCGACTGGCGCAAGACGCGCGCCTACGCGCTGGGCTTCAACGGCCTCTACCTCAACCTCGAGGGCCGCGAGCGCGCGGGCATCGTCGCGCCGGGCCAGGCCGACGCGCTGGCCGCCGAGATCATCGGCAAGCTCCAGGCGCTCACCGACCCCGAGTCGGGCGCGCGCGCCGTGCGCCACGCCAAGCGCGCGAGCGAGATCTACAGCGGCAGCCGCCTGGCCGAGGCGCCCGACATCGTCGTCGGGTACGACGCCGGCTACGGCTGCTCCGAGGAGTCGACGCTCGGCGAGATCACCGAGGCGATCTTCGAGGACAACACGAGCCGCTGGTCGGGCAACCACCTCATGGCCCCCGAGGTCGTGCCCGGCATCCTGCTGAGCAACCGGGAGCTCGGCCGGGACGGCAACGACCTCACGGACGTGACGGCCACGCTGCTCGACTACTATGGCCTGCCCGTCCCGGGCGACATGGTCGGCGAGAGCTTCCTCCGCTGACCCGCGCCACGGCCGCGCACACCGCACCCACAAACCCCGCACTTCCTCACCGGAGTTCACCCATGTTCGGCGCCACGAAAGTCAGGCTCGACAAGGACCTCGTCACCCGCCTGAAGCGGGTCTCCGACACCGCCGGCTACGCCACGGTCGAGGAGTTCATCACGCACATCCTCGAGAAGGAGATGCAGCACTTCGAGGGCGGCGAGAGCGACGAGGACATCAAGAACAAGCTGCGCGGCCTCGGCTACATCAGCTGACCGTCTCACCGCGGCACGCCCGGCGTCGTCCGGCTCGCGCCCGTGACGGGCGGCGGCCGGCCGGCGCGGGCGACCGCGGGTGACGTCGGCCCGACCGCCGCGTCGACCGTCCGCGCGACGGCGCCCTCCGCGCGCCGACCGCGGGCTCCCCCCACCGCGAGCGCCCCGTCGGGCGCCCCCCACGATGCCCACATACAACTCGGTCACCTCCGCGATCTTCGGCCCGGTCCTCGGGCTGTTCGGCGACCTCTCGTCGTTCGTCGACATCATGCTGTGGTCGGTGCTCGGCGGCATCGTCGCCCTGCTCGTCTACAAGTGGGTGAGCAACCAGAAGGGCATCGAGAAGGCCAAGAACGACATCAAGGTGCACCTCCTGGAGATCCGGCTCTTCCAGGACGACCTGCTGGGCGTCATCGCGGCGACGGGCAAGATCCTCGGCAAGAACGCGCTCTACATCGGGCACAACATCCTGCCCATGCTCGTGATGTTCGTGCCGATGATGACCATCCTCTTCCAGCTCGAGGCGCACTACGCGCTCGCGCCGGTCGAGCCCGGGAGCACGCACGTCGTCACGATGACGCTCGACCCGGAGCACACCGACCTCACGGCGGCGGACGTGACGCTCGAGACGCCGGCCGGCATCACGCTCGACGCGCCGCCGGTCCCCGCGGGCGAGGAGATCGCGTGGCGCCTCACCGTCGACGAGCCCGGCGACCACGTGCTGAGGATCCGCGTCGGCGACGAGGTCTTCGAGAAGGGCATCGCGGCCGGCGGCGAGGCGCGCAAGGTGCCCTACCTCCGCACGAAGACCTGGGAGGGCTACCTCTACCCGGGCGAGGCGGCGCTCGCGTCCGACGCGCCCGTGAAGGAGATCCGGCTGAAGTACCCGGACCGCGAGATCCCGTGGCTGCCGGACGGCGAGGGCGGCATCCTGCTCTCGTTCTTCGTGCTGTCGATCGGCGCGGGCCTGGCGCTCAAGGGCGTCTTCGGCGTCACGCTCTAGCAGCGGGCGGCCTCGCCGCGCGTCCCGACCTCCCGTGACACGGGCGCGGCGGCCCGCGCGCCCGCTCCCGCCCCGCCGTCGCCGACCGGTACCATGCCCGGCTCCCGTTCCGAGGCCGGCATGACCGCTCCCGTCGTCGAGACGCGCGACCTCAGCAAGCACTACGGCCCGACCGTGGGGCTCGACGGGCTCGAGCTCGTCGTCGAGCGCGGCGAGGTGCTCGGCTTCCTCGGCCCGAACGGCGCCGGCAAGACGACGACCATCCGGCTGCTGCTCGACCTCATCCGCCCCACGCGCGGGGAGGCGCGGCTGTTCGGCAGAGCGGCGCGCGACCCCGACGTGCGCCGCTCCGTGGGCTACCTGCCCGGAGAGCTGGCCCTCGACGGTCGCCTCACGGCGCGGAAGATGCTCGCCTTCCTCGACCGCCTGCGGGATCCCCGCGACCCGCCCGCCGACCCGCGACGCCGCGACGCGCTCTGCGAGCGGCTGCGCCTCTCGGACGCCGACCTCGACCGCGTGCTCCGAGACGACTCGCGCGGCACGAAGCAGAAGGTCGGCCTCGTCGCGGCCTTCCAGCGCGACCCCGAGCTGCTGGTCCTCGACGAGCCGACGGAGGGGCTCGACCCGCTCGTGCGCGAGGCGGTGCTCGAGCTCATGCGCGAGGCCGGCGCGGCGGGGCGCACCGTGTTCCACTCGTCGCACGTCATCTCGGAGGTGGACCGCACGGCGACGCGCGTCGCGATCGTGCGCGCCGGCCGGCTCGTGGCGGTCGAGGAGATCGACGCGCTCCGGCGGTCGCTCACGCGGCGCATGACCGTGCGCTTCGCGGGCGACCGCGCGCCGGTCGCCGAGCTCGACGTCCCCGGCACGCGCCTGCTCGAGCAGAGCGGCCCGTCCGTGGTGCTCGCGGTGACGGGCGACCTCGACCCGCTGCTCGCCGTGCTCGCGCGCCACGCCGTCGCGCACCTCGCGTTCCCCGAGCCGGTCCTCGACGACGCCTTCCTGCAGCACTACGCGGACGCGCAACGGGCCGGGGCCGACCCGTCGTGATCCTCGCGCTGCTCGGTCGTCAGCTCCGGCACATGCGCTGGATCCTCGTGGGCCTCGGGCTCGGGTTGTTCCTGCTCGAGGGCCTCATCATCCAGCTCGCGAAGGCCTTCGAGGGAGGCCCCGGCATCGAGCAGATCCTCGACATGCTGCCGGACATGATCCTCGACCTCGTGAAGGCGCAGATCCCCGCGTTCACGTTCCCGGCCTTCGCCGCCTTCGGCTTCATGCACCCGGGCGCGCTCGTCGGGTCGTCCGCGGTCATCGTCATGTTCGCGACGGCGCCGGCGGGCGAGCGCGACTCGGGGCTGCTCGACCTGCTCCTGTCGCGGCCGGTGACGCGCACGAAGCACCTGCTCGCGAGCCTGCTCGGCATCGTGATCACCGCGACGGCCATGCCGTTGTGCCTGCTCGCGGGCTGCGCGACGGGGCTCGCGCTCGTCGACGTGCCCGGCGAGCTCCCGTGGACCGCCTACGTCCCGGCCGCGGGTCTGCTCGCGTGCCTGCTCGCGGCGGTGGGCGGCTTCTCGCTGCTCGTCGGCGCGACCGCGCAGCGTCGCGGCACCGCCGCCGCGCGGATCGCCGCGGTGCTGCTCGTGACCTACGTCGTCGACACGCTGACCAAGGTGTTCGGCTCGCTCGACGCGCTGCGCTGGGCGACGCCGTTCCACTACTTCGACCCCATCACCGCGACCATCGACGAGGGCGGTCACTGGGGCGACGCGGCCGTGCTCCTGGGCGCCGCCGTCGTCCCGACGCTGCTCGCCTTCCGGTGCTGGCGCACCCGGGACCTGTGAGCCGGGCTCGCGCCGGGCGTCACGCGGGGGGCGGCGACATCCCGTAGGCCTCGTCGACGCGCGCGACGCGCACCGTGTACTCGCGGTACCAGCGCGCGCGTCCCGCCTCCTGCGCGGCGCGGTGCTCCGCGACCTCCTTCCACGCGCGGGCGTCCTCGCGGGTGCGCCAGTAGGAGATCGTGAGCCCCGAGCCGTCCGCCGCGCGCGCGGACTCGAGGCCCAGGTAGCCGGGCTGCTCCGCGGCGAGCTCCTCCATGCGGGCGGCAGTCTCGCCGTACCCGTCGCCCGGACGCTCGTCGCGCACCGACGCGAAGAGCACCGCCCAGTACGGGGGCGCCGCGTCGAGCCGACAGAGGGCGGACCCGGGGTCACCCACGGCACGGCTCGGCCGCGCGGGCGCGTGACGCGGCGCAGAGCGGCACGCAGCGCGTCATCCGGGCTCCCGCGTCGCGCGGGGAGGAAGCGGCCATGCGACCCGCGCGCGGCGTGCGCGCGCGACGCGGTCCGCTCAGTCGCCGGAGAGCGACGGCGGGTCCCACGCCGGGGCGCGCGGCACGACGGGCGGCGCGTCCATCACGCGGCCCACGAGCACGCAGCCCACGGTGACGAGCAGGTACACCGAGCTGAACCACGCGGTGCCGTGCCCGACGATCTGCGAGTAGAGCGTGGTCGCCGGAAGCAGCATGACCACGAGGATCAGGGCCAGGTGCCGCGCGCGCTCGGTGGCCCGGCGCGCCGACCCCTCAGGTCGCATCGATTGCATACAGTCATCCCACCCCGAAGAACTTCGTCGCCCGGCCCGGGGCGACACCGCCGTCGGCATCCTAGCGACACGACACCGCGAAGTCGTGTGTGCGTTCCATCTCCTTTTCCGTCGGCGCGCGGACATCGAGACATCGGGTTGCGTGCATGACGGGGACGGTGTCCGGGGACGCGGCCGGGACCGGGCGGCTGCGGGGACCGGGGCCGTCGCCGCGCACGGATCCGGTTCGGGATCACGATCGGGATCGGGAACCGGAACCGGAACCGGATCTGGATCGGGATCGGGAACCGGAACCGGAACCGGATCTGGATCGGGATCGGGAACCGGAACCGGAGCCGGAACGGGAAGCGGGAAGCCGGACCGCACACCGGAAGCCGGAGCGGGCGCGGGACCGCGAGCCGAGGCGGGAGACGGCAGGCCGTCGCGGAGGTCGGCGCGCAGCGCCCCGAACCGACCCCGGCTCCGTCACGCGACCCCGAGCCGGCTCCCCGCATCCCGCAGCCCGCATCCCGATCCCGCATCCGGGTCCGGCATCCGGGTCCGGCATCCCGGTCCGGCATCCCGGTCCGGCATCCCGGTCCGGCATCCCGGTCCGGCATCCGGGTCCGGTGTCCGGATCCGGATCCGGAATCCGGAGCCGGCTCCCGGCCCCGCATCGGCCCCCGCATCGGCCCCCGCATCGGCCCCCGCATCGGCCCCCGCATCGGCCCCGCATCGGTCACCGCCCGGCCGCGTCGTCGCCCTCGCCCGCGCCGTCTAACCCTGCGGGCGCAGTCTCTCGGACGCGAGCAGGATGCCGAGCGCGCTCGGTCCGTCGGTGACCTCCCCGGCCAGCACCGCGCGGCGGAGCTCGTCGAGCGGGACCTCCACGAGCTCCATCTGCTCGGTGGGCTCGCGGGCCATGCGGCCGTCGTGGGTGAGGTCGCGGGCGAGGAAGAGGTGGTAGTGCTCGTCGCTGATCCCGCTGCTGCCGTGGAACATGCCGAGGTGGTCGAGGCGGCCGGCACGGCGGCCGGTCTCCTCCTCGAGCTCGCGGCGCGCGGCGACGTCGGGCGGGTCGCCGTCGAGCCCGCCGGACGGGCACTCGAGGGCGACGGCCTGGAGCGTGTGCCGGTAGACGCGCTCCATGAGCACGCGGCCGTCGTCGAGCAGCGGCACGACCATCGCGTAGCCGGGGTGCTCGACGAGCGTGTACGTGATCTCCTCGCCGGTCGGCAGGGTGAGCTCGTCCTGGCGGAGGTTGTACCAGCCGCTGCGGAACAGGTAGCGGCTCGCGCGACGCACCCAGCCGCCGTCGTCGGGCGGCGCGCGGCGGCGGTCGTCGGGCGGCGCGCTCACGACGGGCGGCTCATCGGTCGCTCTCCTCGGCGCTCTCCTCGGCGCGTCGGGCGGCGCGTTCGGCGTCGCGAGCGAGTCGCGCGGCGCGGCGCAGCGCCTCGTCGAGCTGCGGGTCCCAGCCTCCCGAGCCCGGCGGCGCGTCGGCGACCTGCACGTGCGGCGCGACGCCGACGCCCTCGAGGCGCAGACCGTCGACGGTCACGTCGGAGACGGCGAGGTACAACAGCGAGCCGTCGGAGAGCGGGAAGACGCTCCCGCCCACGACCGCGCCCGCGGTGCGCTGACCGACGAGCGTGCCGAGCCCGTACCGACGCACGGCGTGCGCGACGAGCTCCTTGCCGCTGCGCGACCCGCCGTCGACGAGCAGCACGAGCGGCGCGCGCCAACGGTCGTCGAGGCGGACGGCCTCGCCGTCGCGCCCGACGAACTCGAGCACGGGCACGGCCGCGTGGAACAGGTCGACGAAGTCGGGCGAGCACCCGCCCCACCCGCCGCGCAGGTCGAGCACGAGCGCCTCGCAGTCGCGCAACGGGCCGGTGATCGCGTCGCGCACGCCGTCCGTGGCGAAGTCGCCGGCGCAGGAGAAGACGGGCACGTAGCCGATGTGTCGCCCGTCGAGCTCGTGCACGGCGACGCCGTCGCGCAGCGACGCGCGCCACACGTCGCGCAGCGGCGCGCGCTCCGGGACGACCTCGACCTCGTGCGACGCGTCGCCGCGCAGCACACGGAGCGTGAGCGGCGCGCCGGCGCGGCCGCGCAGCGAGGCGACGGGCTCGAAGGACGCGCCGTCCGGCAGCTCGAGACGGTCGCCCCGCCGGAGGTCCGCCCGGGCGGCCGGGCCGTCGGCGAACACCGCGCGCACGAGGCCGTCGCGACCGATGTCCGCGCCGAGGTGGTCGACGGGCGCGACGTCGAGCCCGAGCCCCTCCCCGAACACGGCGAGCAGGCCGGCGTGCTCGGGGTCGTCGGGGGTGTAGTACCCCGTGTGCGAGGTCGCGAGCTCCGCGAGGAGCTCCCGCGTGCGCGCGGCGAAGGCGGCGCCCGGCGCGACGCCCGCGCCGTAGCCCGCGTGGCGCTCCGCCCAGTCGGCGGCGCGTGCGGGGTCGAGGAAGCGTTCGGCGACGAGCGCGACGACCTCGTCGCCGAGCGCGCGCGTGTCGACCTCGACCTCGTCGTCGGCACCGGGCGCGTGCGTCGCGAGGCGCCGACCGGCCGCCGGCCCGGCGAATCCGACGATGAGCAGGCCGACCACGACCGCCGCCCCCGCGCGGCGGCCGGCCGCGGACGCGCGACCGCGGCCGGCGGAGCGGTGCGGGACGTCGTCGTCGCGGTCGGTCGTCATCGCGCCGAGTATAGGCCGCGCGCCCCTCGCCTCCGCGTGCCGCGCCTGACACCATGGGCGCCATGGGTCGCGGCGACGAGGAGGACGCGGAGGAGCCCGTCGCCGGGCGCGACGCCGCGCCGCCGCCCTGGACCGCCGAGCGCGAGGTCGACGCGGCCACCGCGCGCGCGCTCCTCGCCGACGCCTTCCCCCGCTTGCGTCTCGAGCGCGTCGAGCCGTTCGGCGTCGGCTGGGACAACGTCGCCTGGCTCGTCGACGGCGCCTGGGTGTTCCGCTTCCCGCGCCGGGCGATCGCCGTCGACCTGCTGCGCACCGAGACGAGCGTGCTGCCGCTCGTCGCCGCGTCGGTGCCGCTGCCCGTCCCCGAGCCGACGCTCGTCGCGGAGGGAGACGCGCGCTTCCCGTGGCCCTTCGCGGGCTACCGGCTGCGGGTCGCGGCGGTGATCCGCGACTACGGGCTGGAGGACCGCGCCGAGGCGCCGGCCGACAGCGCGGCGCTGCTCTGAGGGCGCGGCCGGCTCAGATCGGGTCGGCGGCATGGTGGCCGATCATCCGCCAGCCGCCGGGGGCGCCGCCATCGCCAGCCTCGTCCTCCAGCATGAAGGCGTTGACGGCGATCAGCCGCGCGCCGGCGACCCGCTCCTCGCAGAGCACCA
>JAUIEF010000010.1 GCA_030428785.1 bacterium | reverse complement strand
CCTCTGGCCTCTCGCGGACGCCCGTCGGCCAGAGGCCCTTCCAGAGCGCGGCGGCCTCTACCGGCCGGTGCGTGCCGCCGAGCGCCTCGGCGATGCGTACGAGCGGGAACACGGCGCGGAAGCGGCGCGTGAGGTTCGTCGTGTACGCGAAGGACGGGTGCCGGCTGAACGTCTGGAAGAACACGGACGTCCCGCTGCGCGGGCAGCCCACGATGAAGACGCTGCGGGGCTCGGTCTCTGGGTCCAAGGCGGGGCTCGACGAGGCGACGCCCCGGGATACCAAGGCGGGCGGCGCGAGGCCAGGACGAGAGCGCGCCGGGCGGTCGCGGCGGCGCGTGTGCGCACGTCGGCGCGGAGGCCGCGACCGGCGAGGGGGAGCGCTCCGCCGCTCAGGCCGGCGACGCCGGCTCGCTCCTCCGGCCGCCGAGCCAGCCGAGCTCATGAGCCGCGATCCAGGCGTCCATGTCCGCGAGCGCGCGCTCTCCGGCCGCGAGCCGTCGCTCGCGCTTGCCGAGCCGCTTGCCGCCGACCTTGCCGTCCACCGGCGGCAGGAGCCCGAAGTTCACGTTCATGGGCTGGAAGTGAGCCGGGTCCGCCTCGCGGAGGTGCGCGAGCAGGCCGCCGAGCATCGTCGTGCGCGGGGGCGGCTCGAACGCGCCTCCCCGCAGCGACGCCACGATGCCCAGCGCCGCGACGAGCCCGGCGGCGGCGCACTCCGCGTAGCCCTCGACGCCCACGAGCAGTCCGCCGAACCACAGGTCGCGCCGCGCGCGCAGCGAGAGGTCCTCCGCCAGCAGCGCCGGCGTGCACAGGAAGGTGTTGCGGTGGATCGACCCGAGCCGCGCGAACTCCGCCGCGCCGAAGCCGGGCAGCGAGCGGAACACGCGCTTCTGCTCGCCGTGCTTGAGCTTCGTCTGGAAGCCGACGAGGTTGTAGAGCTGCCCGTGCGGGTCCTCGCGGCGCAGCTGGATGACGGCGTACGGGTTGCGACCCGTGCGCGGGTCGGGCAGCCCCACCGGGCGCATCGGCCCGAACGCGAGCGTGCGCTGCCCGCGCCGCGCCATCTCCTCGATGGGCATGCAGCCCTCGAAGAACACCTCCTGCTCGAAGTCCTTGGGCTGCACCTTCTCGGCCTCGAGGAGGTCCGTGACGAAGCGGTCGTAGGCCTCGCGGTCGAGCGGGCAGTTGAGGAAGTCGGGGCTGCCGCGACCGTAGCGGCTCGCGGCGTAGAGCACGTCGTGGTCGAGCGACTCGGCGGTGACGATGGGCGCGATGGCGTCGTAGAACGCGAGGTGCTCGGAGCCCGTGAGCCGCGCGAGGTCGGCCGCGAGCGCGTCGCCCGTGAGCGGGCCCGTCGCGACGAGCGTCGGACCGTCGGGCACCGCCGTGACCTCCTCGCGAACGACCTCCACGCCCGGCAGCGCGGCGACGACGCCCGTCACGTCCGCGGAGAAGGCCTCGCGCTCCACGGCGAGCGACGCGCCCGCCGGCACCGCGTGCCGCTCCGCCGCCGCGACGACGAGGCTGCCCAGCCGGCGCAGCTCCTCGAGGAGCACGCCCTTGCTCGTCTGCGGCGCCGTCGAGCCGAGCGAGTTGCTGCACACGATCTCGGCGAGGTCGCCGGACGCGTGCGCGGGCGTCGTGCGCGTCGGCCGCATCTCGACAAGGCGCACGGGGACGCCGGCCGCCGCGAGCACGCGCGCCGCCTCGCAGCCCGCCAGCCCGCCGCCCACGATCGTCACGCGGGGCGGGTCGTCGTGCGCTCCCGCCGCGGTCAGCCCGGGTACTCCAGGAGCACGGTGCCCCACGAGTAGCCGACGCCGAAGCCCACGAGGCAGACCTTCGCGCCCGGGCCGACGCGCCCGGCGTCGACCGCGGCGCGCAGCGCGAGCGGGATGCTCGTCGAGATCGTGTTGCCCACTTCGTCGATGTGCACCATGAACTGCTCGTCGGTGATGCGCAGCCGCCGACGCAGGTGCTCCATCATGAAGAGGTTGGCCTGGTGCAGCACGAAGAGGTCGACGTCCGGGACGTCGAGCCCGCGCTCCTCGAGCACGCCGCGGATGTGCGGCACGACCGTGCGCAGCGTGAAGTCGAAGACCTGCGGGCCGTCCATGTGGAGGATCGGCTTGGACGTGTCGGTCGTCTCGACGCCGGCGTGACCCTTCACGCCGCTCGTCGGCACGAGGAGGTTCTTCGCGCCGCTGCCGTCGGTGCCGAAGCGCACGAGGTCGATGATCGCGCCCGGCGGCTCGGCGCCCTCGGGCACCGCCTCGACGAGCGTGGCGGACGCGCCGTCGCCGAAGATCGAGCGCACGTCGAGTCCGCCGTCCTCCGTGAAGGTCGAGAAGCGGTCGCCCGTGCAGAGCAGCACCTTCTTCATGCGTCCCGACTCGATCATGCCGGCCGCGACGCCCAGCCCGTAGACGTAGCCGGAGCAGCCGAGCCCGACGTCCATGGCGGCGACGGTGTTCGGCAGGCCGAGCCGGTCGTGGATCATCCCCGCCGTGAACGGCACGAGGTAGTCCGGCGTGACCGTCGTCAGCATGAGCATGTCGACGCCCTCGCGGCGCGACGGGTCGCCCGCGAAGAGGTCCTCGGCCGCCTTGACCGCCATGTCGCTCGTGAACTCGTCCGGCGCGGCGACGTGGCGCGAGTCGATGCCCGTCTTGTTGCTGATCTTCTCCGCGGACCACTCGCCGTAGTGCTCGACGAGCATCTCGTTCGTCAGGCGGCCCTCGGGCAGGTACGTGCCGACGGCGGTGAGGGCGGCGCGCGTTCGCGACATCGTCGGATCCGCGGGAGGTGAGGTGGACCGGGCCCGGCGACCGGCGCCCGGGCCGCCGAAGCTAGCACCTGCCTCCGGAGTGATCCACTCGACGCGCGGTCAGTAGGTCGCGCGCAGCCGCACGTAGTCGGCCTGCGGACGGAGCGTGTCGACGCCGAACGGGAAGTTCACCGGGTCCTTGCCCACGTCGAAGACCACGCGGAAGCGCACGAGCGGCATGCCCGAGACGTCCGTGAGGTCCGGGACCCAGCCGGTGAGCGTGTCCGGGTCGGGCACGCGCGAGCCGGTGCGGATCGGGTACGCGCCCTGGAACTCGAGCGCCACGCTCGCGTTGTCGGAGACGACGTTCTGCTCCTGGTACTCGGGCGAGTCGACCTTGATGTCGTTCTTCGGCACGCCGGCGAGACCGTCGAGCGTGGGGTTGCCCGCGGTGTCCTTCACCGGCTTGAGCGGTTTCCCGGGGATGCCGCCCGACGCGAGGATGACCTGGCCGTCCTTGCCGGCCGGGATCGCCACGCCGGCGGAGCCGTGGTACGTGCCGTTGATCGGCGCGAAGAAGGGCGGCGGGCGCCCCGAGCCGTCGCGGTCGCGCAGGGCGACGCCGTTGAAGTCGAGCCAGCGCGAGATGCCGACGCTCTCCGAACCGAAGGGCGGCGGCGCACGGTCGAACGGCACGACCGGCAGGCGGTCGATGATGTTGCTCGGCTCGAAGACCTCCTGGCCGTCGACCATGACGGTGCGCGGCGTGCCGTCCGGCTCGTTGAGCAGGATCGACATGGGGATGTCCGCGTCCTCGTCGTAGAGCGTGCCGGGCGGCACGGTCTTCGGGGAGTTCGTCTCCTGGAGCGTGAGCGGGTCGAAGCCGTCGTAGGTCTCGAGGATGACCTCCGGCTCCGGCTCCTTGACGACCCAGACGTCCTGGCTGAGCGGGCCCTTCGTCATCGCCGTGTCGGACCAGAGCGTGCCCGAGCCGGCCGGGTACTCGTTCACGAGCCCCTGCCCGTCCTCGCCGTCCACGCTCGAGATGATCGGCGGGAAGCTGCCGTTGAGGACGAAGTACTTGTTCTCCTCCGCGTTCGACGCCTTGCTGAGCTCCGGCCGGTGACGGCGGTAGTGCAGCATGTCGATGTAGCGGAGCGGGTCGGTGATCTCCGGGTTGTCCGGGTCCGCCGGGCTCTGGAACTCGTTGTCCGGGTGGTCGTCCTGCCAGGCCACGCCGCGGTTCCAGCCGCCGTACTTGGCGACCGTCCGCTGCCACGCGAAGAGGAACGCGCCCTCCTCGACCTGCGCGGGGTTGCCGGCGCCCGTCTGGAGCTGGATGAGGCCGAAGCCGCCGTGCCCGCCGTCGGAGCGGGTCCAGTCCCAGGTGAAGGCCTTGAGGTCGTAGTCCATCGAGGGCGTCTCGGTCTGCGCGTCCCAGCCGAAGCCGCCGGACACGTCGAGCGCGGCGCCCTGGTCGCCGTCGACGTCGATGAAGTTCGCCGCGAGGTGGTCGCGATCGGCCTCGATGAAGATGTCGCGCGCCGCCTGGAGCAGGATCGCGCCGCCGCTGCCGCCACCGCCGCCCGCGCCGATGTTGCTGTTCTGCACGACCTCGCCGCCGCCGCCCGAGCCGCCGCTCGCGTCGATGTGGCCGGTGCGACCGACGATGATGTCGGTGAACGAGCGGATCTGGACGCCGCCGCCGCCGCCGCCGCCACCGCCGCCCTTCGCGTCGAACAGGCTCGGCGCGAAGTAGACGCCGTTGATGAACAGCGCCGGGTAGAAGGGCGGGCCGAGCGCGATCGGCAGACCGAACGGTCCGACACCCCAGATGCCGTGCTGGAGGCTGTCGACGCGGCTGCCGCCGCCGCCGCCGCCCTGGCCGCCGATGAGGAACGGCACCTCGCCGAGGTCGCCGATGTAGTCGTTCGAGACGTCGCCGTCCGCGAAGACGAGGTCACCCGGCAGACCGCCCGGCTTGATGCGCTCGGGGTTCTCCGGCGTGCCGACCATGTACATGCACTGGAGCGCGGGAGGCGGGGGCTGGAAGCCCTGCGCGCGCCGCTCCTCGTTGCCGAAGAGCGCGTCGTTGATCTTGTTGTCGGTCGGGCAGAGCGAGAACGGGAACCAGGTGCTGTTGCTCTGGACCTCGTAGCAGCCCGCGCCCGTGTGGGCCTGCTGGCCGGTGAAGTAGAAGGTGCCGCCGCCGCCGCCCGGGGGACGGTGGTGCTCGTCGTTCGGCACGGGGCCGGCGGCGAGCGCGCGGCCGGTCGTCGGGTAGCCGGCCTGGTTCGGCTTGTAGCCGGCGGTGCACATGCCGCCGTGCCCGCCGATCTGCTGCATGACGACCGAGCCGTTGGGGAGGATCACGGGGCCGTAGCCGCGCTCCGCCGTCTCGGGCGTCACGTACTGGTCGAGCGTGCCGGGGCCGGACGGGTCGTAGAGCGAGGGCTGGGCGTCGCCGCCGCGCCCCGCGCCGGGACCGGCCGGGCCGCCGCGCACCGGCAGGAACGCGGAGTCGAAGCTGTCGTCGCCGAGGCCGTTCGTGCCGGACACGTCGAGCACGCCGTGGATCTCCACGCGCCCGGTCGCGGTGATGCGCAGCGGGTTCGACCCGGTGGCGCGGACGTGGACGCCCTCCGGGATGATGAAGTCGCGGAAGACGAAGTGCCCGCCGAGCACGGTCATGTTGCCGAGCACGCCCGGCGTGGAGCCGGAGGGCAGCGGGAACTGCTGGACGTCCGTGTCGAGCAGGATGACCTGGAAGTTCGTCTGCGTGAGGTCGAGCAGCCGCTCCGGGTGGTCCGTCACGAGGTGCTGGCCGACCCACGGGAGGCGCGTCCGCACGTAGGCGTTCGCCGGGTTGAAGTTCCCGGCCGCCTGCGGGAGGAAGTCGCCGAGCATCGCCGTCTCGGCGACGCCGACCGAAGCGCGGAGGCCGCCCGTGGTGCCGCCGCCCGGCTGGGACAGCGCCCACTCGGCCTTCGGGTTGGCGCTCAGCACGCCGCCGTCCTCGAACGCCCGGCTCTCGAAGTCGTCGAGGAACACGTCGTCGATGGGCGTGTCCGGGCCGGCGTTGGGGACGGCCGTCGTCACGGTGAGGACGGCCTTGCCGCCGAGAGGCGTGCGCGGGTCGTCGACGTCGCCGTTGACCTCGCTGAACCCGGCGAGCGTCGTGAGCGCGTTGCGCTGGTAGAGCGTGACGGGCGTGCCGAAGGGCAGCATGCCCGGCGCGGTGACCGTGACGCTCGCGCCGCCGAGCGTGTTCGAGACGAGGGTCGCCTCGGTGTCGAGGAGCATGTGGCCGAGCGCGAAGGCGCGCGCAGGGCTCAGGCCGTCGGGCAGGTCGCGCAGGGGCGTCCCGAACGCCGCGACGTCGGACACCGCCACGCCCGTCGGGCCGAGCAGCAGGTCCACCCGGTCGATCGTGTCGTCCGTGCGGTTGAGCGCGAGCAGCTCGGTCTCGCCGACGAACTCCATCGCCGCGTACTGCGACGCGAGCGTGAGGACGACGTCGGCGGAGTCGCCGGTGAACACGCCCTCGCCGGGACCGAACACGCCGTTGAGGTCGAGGTCGATGGGCGTGAGGCGCAGGATCGACGGGAAGGTGTCGGCCGGCAGCACGGCGAGCGCGTAGAGCACGCCGGACGGCGCCTGCGCGAGGTCGCGGACCTCCGTGACGCCGCCGCCCCACACGTCGCTCACGAAGCCCTCGAGCGCGAGGTCGGTGAGCAGGGGCGCGAGCGGGTCGGGCGAGCCGGGCATGGGACGCCGGCGGCCCACCTCGGGCACGAGCTCGTGGAGCCGGGCGGTCGTGCGGTCGAACGCGACGAGCCGGTCGTCGAGCAGCACGGTGATCGCCGTGACGTCGTCGAGGCCCGTGTCGAGCGCGGCGGGCGCCGCGGCGCCGCCGTCGACGGCCAGCGCGGCGGCCGACGGGTCGCCCTGCACGTGGTCGCCGATGGTGAGCAGGTCGTTGCCGCCGTCGACGTCGTAGATCGCGTAGAGCAGCGAGCTCCGGTCGCTCACGGCGAGCGCCTCGGGCGTCTGGACGAGGCCGGCGTCCGGGGCCGGCAGCGCGCCGTCGAGGCTGCCGTGGAGGAAGACGTCGCTCCCGTCCGGGGCCGCGACGCCGCCGTCGTCCTCGAAGCCGGACAGCGCGGGGAACGCGTCGTGCGTTCCGAGGGCGTCCTGCGGGACCTCGTGCGCGACGATGAGGGGCGTGGAGCGCGCGGAGAGGAAGAAGGGCGGCTCGAGGGCGCCGTCGCCGTCGAGGTCCGTGCCCTGGAGGTTGGCCGTCGTCGGGAGCAGCGGCGCGGCGTACGTCAGCTCGAACTCCGAGGGCCCGGACGGGAAGGTCGGGATCGGGGAGCCCAGCGGGGTGTCGGAGTAGATGCCCGGCTGGTAGTCCGCGGCGCCGTCCGCGGGGACGGTCGCCGTGATGGTCGGCGGGTCGTCGTCCGTGGGCTTGCTCGGGAAGAAGGCCGCGGGGTTGGAGGTCGTGCCGAAGCGCACCTCGCTCGGCACGCCGCCGAGCTTCGTGTCGAGGTTGGGGAGCTTGCTGCCGGCGGCGAGGCTCACGCGCGCGGTGTAGGTGGACGCGGGCAGGAAGCCGGGGACGGCCGCCGCGGGGGCGGTGAGCTTGGCCTGGAGCGGCGCGGTGGGGATGAACGGCCGGAACTCGACGTCGGTGCCGACGAGCACGTAGGTGCCCTTGGCCGGGATGACGGTCGGCGCCGGGGGCGCGCCGGCGGACGGCGCGATGTCGGAGGGCGTCGTGAAGACCGGGAGGCTCGACGCGTTGAACGGGCCCTGGGGCACGTCGTCGAAGCGGAACACGACGGTCGTGTTGAGGCCCGCGCCCGGCGTGGCCGGGATCGTCGACAGGTCCTCCTTCGGCGCCGTCGTGGTCGTCGTGCCGTCGCCTCGGATGAAGGAGAAGCCGAGGAACTTGACGCCCTTGCCGGCGCCGGTGGTGCCGCCTCCGCCTCCCCCACCGCCACCACCGCCGCCGCCGCAGGCGGGCAGGATGAGCGAGAGGGTCGCGGCGAGGGCGAGGAGCTGCATCGGGCGCAGGCGCATCACCATGTCGTCACTCCGGAGTTCCGGCACGATGGTCGGACGATGGACTCCCCATGGGAGGCGCGGGGAGGCCGTTGTCCGCGAGGTCAGGGATCGGGACATCTTACACGGATCAGGATCCGACGATCGGCGAGATCGCCTCCGGACACCCGAATTCGAGGCCGGATCGGGGAGACCACCGGACCGTCGGATCGGATCGGCCCCCGCCGGCGCGCCCGGGGCCTCAGGAGTCGTAGAAGCCCGGCTCGTGGATCCCGAGGAGCTGGCGCTCGCGCAGGGTGCCCGCCCGCTCGCGCGCCTTGGCGTTGGCCGGGTTGAGGACGTCGGGGGGCAGCACGCGCTGGGCGATCTCGCGGCGGCCGTAGTTGACCTGCAGGAAGTGCCGGCCCGTGCTGCTCTCCTGGGGCGGCAGGCGGCGGTGCCAGGCGTCGGAGACGAAGAAGCCGACGTCGCCCGGCTCGGCGACGTGCGCCAGCCCGGCCCGGCCCTCGTAGGTCAGGTCCAGGTCCCAGCGCCGCGCGAAGGGCGGGAGCCGGCCCGAGCGGTGGCTGCCGGGGAGCACCGCCGTGGGGCCGTCGTCGAGGGTGACCGGCTCCAGGTAGATGTGCGCGGTGACCACGAAGATCGGGTACGGGATGGCGTCGGGCCACGCGACGCCCTCGGGACGCGGCACGTGGGGTCCGCCGTCGACGTGCCACTCCTGGCCGTGGGGCGCGTGGTCGGGGCCGGGCGGGTTGCGCCACGCCGTGCACGCGACGACGTGGCAGTCGTCGCCGAGGACGGGTTCGAGGGCGTCGAGGATCTCCCGCCGCCCGATGATCTCCTGGCAGAGCGGACTGCGGTTGAACATCTCGTACCGGAACATCACGGCGCGCTCCCGGTCGAGGCAGTTGGCGCGGCGGTCCGGGGGCACGTAGCGGAAGACGTCGGCGATCTCGGCCCGCAGGGCGTCGATGGTCTCCTGTGGGAACGCGCCCTTCAGGAACGCGTGCCCGTCCTGCTCCATCGAGAGTGCCTGGGGGTGATCGACGCCCTCGACGAGCCGGTTGTAGTTGTCGACCTTCTCGATCATGGGTCCCGTTCGGTCGGAGCGTGAGCCACCCGGACGGCGACGCCGGGCGGGATGCGGTAATCTACGGGACGAGACGGGTCACGAGCGCGGCCGCGGCCGGCCGCTCCCCGACCCGAGGGGTCCCTCGACGTGATGCACGATTCTGCTCCAGGACAGGATGACGGGCGAACCGCAAACCCGGACGCGGCGCCGTCCGGGCCCCCGCCGTCCTCCGGGGTGACCCGCTTCCTGGTGGACGGGCCGGAGTCCGCGGGCATCTCGCGGGAGGCCCTGGTCGAGGCGGTCCGCGCGCTCATCCGCGAGCGCGACTACCTGCGGAGCGCCCGCGACATCCAGCTCGCCGACTTCGAGGAGGAGGTGGCCGGGCTCACGGAGCACGCCGCCGAGCTCGAGGAGAGCCTCGCGCGGGAGACCGAGGCGTCCCGGAGCCAGGCCGACGAGCTCAAGCGCGAGCTCGCGGCGCTCCGGGCCGAGCGCGACAAGCTGCTCCGCGAACGGGACGCGATCCTCGCGGACCACGCCGCGGTCGAGGCGGACCGCGACCTCTGGAAGTCCCTCGTCAAGAGCACCAGCCTCCGGACGCGCCTCCGGCAGAAGCTCGAGAAGCTCGCGGGACGCCGGCCCGGCGCGGACGGCGAGGCCGCCGGCGACACGCCTCCGCCCCCGGGCGACGCGCGAAGCGAGCCCCAGGCAGCCCCCCGACCCGGCCCGGAGCGATGACGGTGAAGCGGACCCACGACACGGACGTGCTCGTCCTCGGCTCCGGGCTGGCGGGCTCCATCGCCGCGCTCTGCCTCGTGCGCCAGGGGCTGCGGGTCATGATCCTCGACCAGGGCACCCACCCGCGCTTCGCCCTCGGCGAGTCGACGACGACGCCCTCGTCGCTGTGGCTCAAGGTGCTCGCCGAGCGCTTCGACGTCCCGGAGCTCCACAACATCTCGACCGGCGAGGGCATCCGGCGCCACGTCGCGCCGACCTCGGGGGTCAAGAGCAACTTCGGCTTCCTCTACCACGAGCAGGGCGCCGAGACGATGACCCGCGCCTGGCAGGCGGTCATCCCGCAGGCCGAGTTCTCGGAGGAGGACATCGGCCCGCCCCCGTCGAGCGAGATGCACTACTACCGGCAGGACATCGACGCCTACCTGTGGTCGTCGGCGCTCGCGGCGGGCGCCGTCGGACGCTCCGGCACGACGGCGGCGGAGCTGACCTTCGACGACGACGGCGCGAGCGTCGAGACGACGACCGGCGAGACGATCCGCTGCCGGTTCGTCATCGACGCGAGCGGCTACAACTCCGTCGTCGCGAACACGCTCGGCCTGCGCGAGGACCCGCCCTCGATGCGCACGAACTCGCGGGCGATCTTCACGCACATGGTGGGCGTGAAGCCCTACGAGCAGGTCGACGAGGGACCGAAGCCGCTCGCGCCGTGGAGCCAGGGCACGCTCCACCACTTCTTCAACGGCGGCTGGATGTGGGTCATCCCGTTCGGGAACTTCCGCGGCTCGCAGAACAAGCTCTGCAGCGTCGGCCTCAGCTTCGACAACAAGGCCTTCCCCAAGGACGCCGAGTACAGCCCCGAGGAGGCGTGGGCGCGCTTCCTCGACGAGTACCCGGCGGTCGGGAAGCAGTTCACCGACGCCGTGCCGGTGCGGCCCTGGGTCGCGACGGGCCGGCTGCAGTACTCGAGCAGCCGCTGCGTTGGCGACCGGTTCTGGCTCACCGCGCACGCCGCGGGCACCGTCGACGCCCTCTACTCCATGGGCAACATCAACATCTTCCAGTCGCTCGCGACGGGCGTGCGGCTGGTGCTCGAGGCGTTCGAGCAGGACCGCTTCACCGCGGCGCACTTCGAGCCGCTGCAGCGCCTCACCGACAACCTCCACCGCTTCCAGGACCGCATCGTCTACGGCAGCTACGTGGGCATGCGCGCTCCGGAGCTGCTCGAGCTGTGGTTCACGCTCTGGGGGCTCACCGACGGCGCCCGCGTGCGCGAGGTTCTCAAGCCCATCGTGCGCTACGCGCGGACGGGCGACATGGCCGACCTCACGAGCTACGACGCGTGTCCCGAGGCCGTGTTCACGGGCTTCGGGCACCAGACCGGGATCCTCACGGCCGCGGAGGCCCTCGACCGGCTCGACGGGTTCTGCGACGTCATGCAGGAACTCGAGGAGGGCCGGGCCACCGTGGCGGAGACCCGGGAGAAGCTCCTCGCGGCCATCGAGTCGGACGAGCGCTTCGACATGCACGTCGAGGAGATCACGGCCGGGCTGGGCAAGAGCCCGTGGCTGCTCGAGCCGCTGCGCCGCCTCGGCGTGAAGGCCTACAGCACCGCGTTCCTCTCGCCGGACGAGGTCGCGGGCCTCGGCGTCGACGAGGGCGACGACGGCGAGGTCAAGGTGAACACGCCGCGCTGGCTCGAGGAACGCAAGGTCTTCGAGGCGCAGGCTCTCGAGCTGCGGACCGACCTCGAGAACCACCGGGAGCTCCGCCGCGACCTCGAACGGGAGCTCGACGCCTACCGCGCGAACACGGCCGCCCTCGAGCAGGACCGGGACGCCTGGCGGGAGCGCGCGCAGCAGGCCGAGGCGCGGAGCTCGGCGGGCTCGCTGGGTCGCGTGAAGAAGCTGCTCCGCGGCCTCGGCGGGCGCGAGGGCGGGAGCGCCGGCTGACGGCGCGGGTCCCGGTGGTACACCCGGCAGGATTCGAACCTGCGACCTCCTGCTCCGGAGGCAGGCGCTCTATCCAGCTGAGCTACGGGTGCCCGGGAAAGGGTCCCGATGATCCGGAGTGGCGGTCGGCGGTCAAGGGCCGGGCCGCGGACCCGGTCAGCGGGGCTTCACGACGAAGTTGAGGATCCGCCCCGGCACGGCGATCACCTTGACGACCTCGCCCTGCTCGAGGAGCGCGGCGATGCCCGTCTCGGCCCGGGCGCGCTGCTCCATCGCCGCGGGATCGGCGCCCGCCGGCAGCTTGAGCACCGTGCGGACCTTGCCGTTGATCTGGACCGGCACGTCGACCGTGTCCTCCTCCAGGAAGGAGGCGTCGACCTGCGGCCAGGGCTCCCAGGCCAGGAGCGTCTCGCCGCCCAGGAACGCGTTGAGCTCCTCGGCGACGTGCGGCGCGTACGGCTCGAGCATCACCAGGAACTCGCGGGCCAGCGAACGCGGCATGCCGCGGCCGTCGCGCGTGAGCACGTTGACGAACTCCATCATCGCCGAGATGGCGGTGTTGAAGGAGAGCTCGGACGTGTCCTCGGTGACGCGGTCGAGCGTGACGTGGAACGCGCGCAGCACCTCGTCGCCCGGCTCGCCGTCGTCGACGACGCTGCGTCCGTCCTGGTCGACGAACAGGCGCCACACGCGCTTGAGGAAGCGGTGCGTCCCGTTGAGGCCGCTCGTCTGCCAGGGCTTCGTCGCGGTGAGCGGGCCCATGAACATCTCGTAGAGCCGGAAGGCGTCAGCGCCGAAGCGCTCGACGATCTCGTCCGGGTTGATGACGTTGCCCCGGCTCTTGGACATCTTCTCGCCGTCCTCGCCCAGGATCATGCCCTGGTTGAGCAGCTGCCGGAACGGCTCCTTCGTGCTCACGACGCCGACGTCGTAGAGCACCTTGTGCCAGAAGCGCGCGTAGAGCAGGTGGAGCACCGCGTGCTCGCTGCCGCCGATGTAGAGGTCGACGGGCATCCAGTACTTCTCGAGCTCGGGGTCGACCAGGCGCTCCTCGTTCTGCGGGTCGATGTAGCGCAGGTAGTACCAGCACGAGCCCGCCCACTGCGGCATCGTGTGCGTCTCGCGGCGCACCGCCTCGCCGCTCACCGGGTCGGTGGTCTCGACCCACTCGGTGACGGTCGCCAGCGGCGACTCGCCGGTGCCGGAGGGCTGGTAGCGCTCGACGTCCGGCAGGCGGACGGGCAGGTCGGCCTCGGGCACCGTGCTCACGGAGCCGTCGTCGTGGTGCAGCAGCGGGAACGGCTCGCCCCAGTAGCGCTGCCGGCTGAAGAGCCAGTCGCGCAGCTTCGTGTGGACGGCTGCGACGCCGTGGCCCTGCTCCTCGAGCCAAGCGGTCATCCGCTGCTTGGCCGCGGGGACCTCGAGGCCGTCCAGGAATCCGCTGTTCACGAGCGTCCCGTCGCCGGTCCAGGCCTCCTGCGACGGGTCGCCGCCGGAGACGACCTCACGGATCGGCAGGCCGAAGGTCGTCGCGAACTCGTGGTCGCGCTCGTCGTGGCCCGGCACGGCCATGATCGCGCCCGTGCCGTAGCCCGTCATGACGTAGTCGGCGACCCAGATCGGCAGGCGCTCGCCGTTCGCGGGGTTCGTCGCGTGGGCGCCCGTGGCGACGCCGGTCTTCTCGCGCTGGAGCTGCGTGCGCTCGAGGTCGCTCTTGGCGGCCGCCTGCTCGCGGTAGGCCGCGACGGCCTCGCGCTGCGCGTCCGTGACGATGGAGTCCACCGCCGGGTGCTCCGGCGCGACGACCATGTAGGTCGCGCCGAAGAGCGTGTCCGGGCGCGTCGTGAAGACGCGCAGGGTGACGTCGTCACGCCCCTCGACGGGGAAGTCGATCTCCGCGCCGGTGCTGCGCCCGATCCAGTTGCGCTGCATGTCCTTGACGTGCTCGGGCCAGTCGAGGTCGTCGAGGTCCTCCAGCAGCCGGTCGGCGTAGGCGGTGATCTTGAGCATCCACTGCTTCATGGGCCGGCGCACGACCGGGAACCCGCCCACCTCGCTCTTCCCGTCGATGACCTCCTCGTTGGCGAGGACGGTGCCCATCTCGGGGCACCAGTTCACCGGGATCTCGGCCTGATAGGCCAGGCCGCGCTCGTAGAGCTGCAGGAAGATCCACTGGGTCCACCTGTAATAGGAGGGGTCGGTCGTGTCGACCTCGCGGTCCCAGTCGTAGCTGAACCCCAGCGACTGCAGCTGCCGGCGGAAGTTGGAGATGTTCTTCGCGGTGGTCTTCGCGGGGTGCACGCCCGTCTTGAGCGCGTACTGCTCCGCCGGCAGGCCGAACGCGTCCCAGCCCATGGGGTGCAGGACGTTGAACCCCCGGTGCCGCTTGAAGCGCGCGACGATGTCCGTGGCCGTGTAGCTCAGCGGGTGGCCGACGTGGAGACCGTCGCCGCTGGGGTACGGGAACATGTCGAGGACGTAGTACTTCGGGAGGCTCCGGTCGTCCTTCGCGGCGAAGGTCTTCTCGGCCATCCAGCGCGCCTGCCAGCGGGCCTCCACGGCCGCGTGGTCGTACGTCCCCGTCTTGTCGCCCTGCGTCATCGTCACGGCTCGTCTCGCCTGCAAACCGGTCAGGATACCCGGGCTCGCGCGAGGGCAGAAATCCCTTGCAGCCGCGGGGACCCGTCTCCTAACGTCTCGGACCTTCGGCCGGGCCCGGGCCTCCCCGGGCGCGCCTCCACGGGCGGTTAGCTCAGTTGGTAGAGCGTCTGGCTGGCAGCCAGAAGGTCAGGGGTTCGACCCCCCTACCGTCCACCACCAGCCGCGGCGTCCGGGGCCGCGCCGTCCGCCGCCGCCGCGCCGTCGCTCCCGCCGAGCGCGAGCAGCGTGCCGAGCGTGTCGCTCACGCTGCGCTCCGTCTTCCGGACGACCTCGGGCGCCACGTACACGAGGCGACCCATCGTCGGGTTCGGCGCGCCCGGCAGGAACACGGCGAGCACCTCGCGACCCGACGCGTCCGTGAGGCGGTTCGTCACGAGCCCCAGCTCCTCCGTACCCGGCGCGCGCCCCGGCAGCGCGACGACCTCGCGGAAGAGCGCGTCCTCGCCCTCGCCGTAGCCGAGGATCTGCTTGAGCGTCTTGTAGAGCCGACCGATCGCCGGCAGGGCGTCGAGCAGCGCGTCGATCCGGGCCCAGATCCAGCGGCCGAGGAAGCTCGTGACGACGAGCCCGATGAGGTAGACGCCGAGGGCCACCACGGCGAGCCCCATGCCCGGGACGTGGTAGTCCTGGCGCGCCAGCCAGGACCCCGCGATGGCGTCCTCCATGAACAGGACACTCAGCACGAGCCCGCCCACGGGGAGCAGGGCGACGAGGCCCGCGATGCAGCACCTGGAGACGTGTCGACCGATCATGGCAGGGGTCCTCGGGGGGGCGCGAGGACCTGGGCCCCCGCCGTCACCACGGCATCAACGGCGGCCATTGGATCACCCCCGTCCCCGGGGGCCAAAAATCCGTCAAGTGCCCAGGGACCTTTACCGACAGAAGGCTCCAGCACGGTCCTCGACAGGCCAGCGCAGTTTCCTCTGGAGGCACTTCCTCATGACCACCCCCAACCGCAATCAGAAGGGCTTCACGCTCGTCGAGCTCCTGATTGTCGTCATCATCCTCGGCATCCTCGCGGCCGTCGTGATCCCGCAGTTCAACAGTGCGGCGTCCGAGTCCAAGGAGGCGGCCCTGGCTTCGAACCTCGCGACCGTCCGTCAGGCGGTCGAGATGTACAAGGTGCAGCACAACGACTCGTTCCCGGGCTCCGGCATGGTCGACCAGCTCACGCTGACGACCGACATCGCCGGCGCGACCTCGGGCACGGCGTACGGCCCGTACCTGCGCAACTCGTTCCCGAAGAACCCCATCGACGGCGTCGCGACGGTCACCACGGCCGCCACGACCCCCGCCGCGGCGTCCTCGGCGGGCGGGTGGTTCTACAACACCGCCACCGGTGAGTTCCGCGCGAACGTCACCGGCGCGGGTCCCAGCGGCACGAACTACTGGGATCTCTGAGGCTCGCCCGAGCTGAAGAGTGCAGTCCACGGGTCCCCGGTGAGGTGCGACACCTCACCGGGGATCCTGCCGTTTCGGGGGAGCGTTCGTCGCGGTGTCACGCGCGACGAGCGACCGTCGCGGGCCGCGCGCCGCACCGGCATCGACGCCACGGGGCGAGTCCTCAAGTGACCCGCCCCGCGCGACGACCAGGGCTCGTGTTCCACCACTCGGAGACTCGATCCATGTCCACCCGCAACACGCCTCGTCGCACGCGAGCCGCCCAGGCCGGGTTCACCCTGGTCGAGGTGCTCGCCACCGGAGTGTTCGGCGCGATGCTCCTCACGGCGCTCGCCTACGCGACGACCCAGTTCATGCTGGGCATGACCCACATGGAGAAGGAGTCCGGGATCACCGACGGCGAGGACCAGGTCCTCCGCCGCATGACCCGCGAGATCCGCGAGGCCTGGTGGGTCGAGGTCGTCAACGCCGAGCGCATCCGTGTCGCGAACGCGGAGCACGAGGTGAGCGAGTACTACCTCGACGGCGAGGAGCTCAAGCTCCTCCGCCCCAACGGCGACCAGGGCACCCTGCTCGAGAACGTCGACCTCCTCGACTTCGAGGGCGTCGGCATCATCCGCAAGCGCGAGGGCACGCCCACGCTCTGGGACTCGCTGCTCTACTCGCGCAGCATCCCCGGGACTCCGGCCTTCTCCCTCGACGTCCCCGAGGGCGGCAAGCTCTCGATGGCGTTCGTCGCGCCGGTCGACGACGACGACCTCCCGAGCGGCGGCGTGCCGGGCGACGAGGTCGTCCTGGGCATGGCGCCCACCGTCCTCAACGCGCACCTCGCGTGGGTCGCGGGCACGGACCCCGAGGACCTCGTCATCTCGCTCTACGAGACCTGGGCGCCGGGCTCCGCCACGCCGCTCGGCTCGCCCATCGGCACCGTCCAGATCCCCGGCACCTCCCTGCCGGCGGCGACCTGGAACGGGTTCGACTGGGCCGTGCCGGCCGGCGCCGTGTCGCTGAGCATCTCCGGCATCGCGCCCTCGCTCTCCCCCGGGACCGGCTACACGATCGTGCTCGAGGCCACCGGCGACGCGAAGCTCGTCACCGAGGGGCACGCCGAGTACCCCACGTCCGACCGCGACGACGTCGCGATCCACGACGGCTCGGCCGGCGCCTCGTTCGCGACGCTGCCCGTCGCCGTGCCGTTCTCGGTCTCGGGCCCGTACACGCTGAGCACGAGCGTCGACACCGACGTCGTCGCGACGGTCGGCATCCAGCTCCAGCTCGACGGCAAGTCGCTCCAGACCCGCTCCGCCACGCTCATCGGCCAGTCCGTGAGCGAGGACCCGTGGTCGGGCGTCATCCCCGGCGAGTCCTCCCCGTGAGCGGACTCCTCACCCCGAACCGCCCGTCGTCCCCCCCGGTCGAGAAGGACCCGACGATGCCCACCCGAACCGCCCTCCGCCCTCGCCGGCCGACCCGAGGCTTCACGCTCGTCGAGCTGCTCATCGTGGTCGTGATCCTCGCCATCCTCGCGGCGGTCGTGATCCCGCAGTTCGAGAACACCTCGGCGAGCGCGAAGGAGGCGGCGCTGGTCTCCAACCTGCAGACCATCCGCCAGGCCGTGTCGCTCTACCGGGTGCAGCACAACGAGATCTACCCGGGCCAGACCGACTGGAACCAGTTCGTGACGCAGCTCATCACGGCGACGCACGCGGACGGCACCGCGGGCGGCGGGCTCGGCCCGTACCTCCGCACGGGCATCCCGTTGAACCCGGTGACCGACACGGGCGACGGCACGGTCGTCGCGACCATGCCGGGCGCCCCCACCGGCGCGACCGCGTACATCTACTGCTCCGCCACCGGCGAGATCCGCGCGAACACCTCCGGCACCGCGCCGAGCGGCACCGACTACTGGGACCTCTGACGCACGCTTCGGCGTCGCGGCCCCGCGCGCCCGCGTGAGCGCCCGCCCGGCCCTCGCGCGTGACGCAGCGAGCGGTCAGCCCCGCGCGTGACGCGCGGAGCGGTCAGCCCCTGGTGCGCGGATCCCGAACCGCCCGCCCGATCGGACGACACCCCATGTCCCGCAGCACGCCCCGCGGCTTCAGCATCGTCGAGCTCATGATCGTCACGGCGGTCCTCGGCCTGCTCGCCGCCGTCGCCATCCCGCGCCTCACCCCCGCGAGCGACGCGGACCGGGAGGAGGCGCTCGTCGGGGCGCTCGCGACCCTCCGCGCCGCCGTCGACTCCTACTGGTCGCAGCACGACGGCTTCCCGGGCCACGCGCCCGGGTCGGACCTCGCCGACCAGCTCTGCCTCCCGACGGGCGCCGACGGCGTGCCCGGCGCCGCCCCGCACCGCGACCGCGGGCCGTACCTGCCGGGCGGTCGGGTCCCGATCAACCCCGTGACCTGCACGAACACGGTGCGCACGGTGGACGCCATGCCCAGCCACCCCGCGGGCGACGAGGCCTGGCTCTACGACCCGACGACCGGCGAGGTGCGCGCCAACGTGCGCGGCGTCTCCGCCTCGGGCGCCCGCTGGTTCGACCTCTGACGGTCGGTCGCGCGCTCGCGCGCGCCGGTCAGAGGTTCACGTACGCGGGGCCGCCGCCCTCGGGCGTGACCCACTCGATGACCTGGTACGGGTCCATGATGTCGCAGGTCTTGCAGTGCACGCAGTTCGAGAAGTTGATCTGCAGCTTCTCGTCGCCCGCCGCGCCGGCGTCGTTGGGCACCATCTCGTAGACCGCGGCCGGGCAGAAGTGCTGGCACGGGTTGCCGTACTCTTGCGCGCACTTGACCGAGCAGTGCTCCGGGTCGGCGTGCACGACGAGGTGGCACGGCTGGTCCTCCTCGTGCTTCGTGCCCGAGTGGAACACGTTCGTGAGCTTGTCGAACGTGAGCTTCCCGTCCGGCTTGAACGGCTCGGCGTGGCGCGGCTTCACCGTCCCCTTGCGCTTCATGCGCGCGTGGCCGGGCTCGCACGTGTAGCGCTCCTTGACGCCGCGTCCGCCCGTGAGCATCTGGAGGCCCACGTGGAACATCGCGCCGGGACCGAGCCCGTGCGCGACCGCCTGGTGGAAGTTGCGGAAGCGGTAGAGCTCCTTGCCGAGCCACGACTCCTCGAGCGCCGTCGCGTAGCCGGAGAGGACGCCCTCGTCGGCGCGCTTCTCGAGCAGGGCGCGGAGGGCCGTCTCGGCCGCGAGCATGCCGGACTTCATGGCGCCGTGGACGCCCTTCAGCCGCGCCGTGTTGAGCGTGCCCAGGCTGTCGCCGGCGAGCATCACGCCCGGCGCCCACGGCCGCGGCATGGACCACCAGCCGCCGGCCGGCAGGCTCTTCGCGCCGTAGTTCACGCGCGTCCCGCCCTCGAGGAGCGTGCGCACGAACGGGTGCGTCTTGAAGCGCTGGAACTCCTCGTGGATGTCCATCGCCGGGTCCTCGGTGTCGAGGCCCACGACGAGACCGAGCGTGATGAGGTCGTCGCCGATGTAGTAGATGAACGACCCGCCGAAGATGCCGAGGCCGAGCGGCCAGCCCATCGTGTGGATGACGCGGCCGGCCTGCGCCGACGCGCCGGGCACCTCCCAGGTCTCCTTGACGCCGGTCTCGTAGACCTGCGGGTTCGCGCCCTCCATCCCGAAGCGACTCACGAGCCGCTTCGTGAGGTGGCCGCGGGAGCCGTCGCAGAGCACGGTGACCGGCGCGCGGATCTCGACGCCCGGCTCGAAGTTCGCCTTGCGCTCACCCGACGCGGAGACGCCCTTGTCGTTCGTCGTGACGCCCTTGACGACGTCGTCCTCGACGATGAGGTCGGACGCCGGGAAGCCGGGGAAGACGTTGATCTCCGCGGCCTCGGCCTTCTCCGCGAGCCAGCGCACGAGGTTGTTGAGCGAGCCCGTCGAGAAGCCGTGGTTCTTCATCCACGGCGGGTGGGGCATGCCGATCGCCCCCCCCTTCGAGAGGAACTTCATCTCGTCGGAGGTCACGGGGACGAGCGGCGCGCCCTGCTCGCGCCAGTCGGGGACGAGCTCGTCGAGGCCGCGCGGGTCGACGACCGCGCCGCTGATGGTGTGCGCGCCGACGTTGTCCGCCTTCTCGATGACGGCGATCATCGGCTCGTCGAGGGTCGGCTCGCCCTTCTCGGCGGCCAGGGCGTTGTGCTCGTCCACCTTGTTCTTGAGGTGGAGCGCCCCGGCGAGCCCGGCCGGCCCGGCTCCCACGAAGAGGACGTCGACGTCGAGGACCTCGCGCTCGTCGGTCATGCCTGCGATCTCCTGCGGTTTGCGGCCCCGTGGGGCGCGGCGAACCGGTCAGGATAGGACTCGCGGCGGGCCGAACCCAGCCCCCCGGGCGTCAGTCGCCGTCGGGGGCGGTCGGGGCCGGCTCCCCCGGCGCCGGGGCGACGGGCTCGTCGTCCGCGTAGACGACGGTGCGCGCGCCCTCGCCGGGCTTCCCGAAGAACGTCCAGGACCCCGTGCGCAGGTCGTGCTCGCGGCGGCCCTCGGCGACGAGCCGGCCGCCGCGGTCCCAGCTCACGTCGCGCCCGTGCCGCTCGCCGCCGCGGTACTCGACGAGGCTCTGCTGCTGGCCGTTGTCGTGCCAGGTGGTCACCCGGCCCGCCCACTCGTCGCCGTCGCGGAGCATGAGCGTCTGCGCGGTCGTCACGCCGTCCGAGGCGAACACCGTCTCGAGGTAGCCCGTCGGCACGCCGGCGGTCACCCAGTAGTGCTCCTCGCGGCTGAGCCGACCGATGGGGTCCCAGTGGCGCCAGCGCCCCACCGGCAGGTCGCGCGCCCAGCGGCCCTCGAAGACCCGCGACCCGTCGTCGCGCCAGCGCTCGTCGCGGCCGTCGCGCACGCCGCCGGCGTAGCGCGTGCGCTCGACGACGACGCCCGTCGTCGCGGCGCGCACGACCCGTTCGCCGTCGAGCACGCCGTGGTCGAACTCCTCGACCACCGCGACGCCCGCGCCGCCGGGGTGCCACGTCGTGAGCTCGCCGTGCGGCTTGCCGTCGAGGAACTCGCCGGACATGTGCGGCGAGCCGTCCTTGTAGAAGACCTCGATCTCCCCGTGCCGCCGACCGGCGACGTAGGCGCCCTCCTCCTTGACGATGTCGTCGCTCCACCAGGTGGTGAACGCGCCCTCGTAGCCGACGGGCACGGCGCGCGGCCTGCGCGCGGGGGTCGACGAGCACGCCGCGAGGAGGACGACGGCGAGCGCCCAGAAGGTGAGTCCCGTCCGCTTCATGCGCATCACTCTATCCACCCGGGACGGGCGGATCCCAGGGGCCGTCGTGGAATGCCGCGGCGCCGCCCGGGTCAGGCGTCCAGCGGCTCGAGGCGCCCCTCGTGCAGCTGGAGCCCGCGGTCCGCGCGGCGCGCGAGCTCGGCGTCGTGCGTCACCATGACGAGCGTGTGGTCGCGCTTCTCGCTGATCTCGAAGAGCAGGTCGGCGATGACGCCGCTCGTGCGCTCGTCGAGGTTGCCGGTGGGCTCGTCGCAGAGCAGCAGCGTCGGCTCCGACACGAGCGCCCGGGCGATGGCGACGCGCTGACGCTCGCCGCCGGAGAGCTGCGACGGACGGTGCCCCATGCGCTCCCCGAGCCCGAGCTCCGCGAGGAGCGCGCGCGCCTTCTCGCGGGCCTCCCGACGCTCGCCCGCCCACGCGAACGGCCCGAACTCGATGCGCCGCGGCAGCAGCGCGTTGTCGAGCGCGCTGAGCTCCGGGATGAGGTGGTAGAACTGGAAGACGAAGCCGATCTGCTTGTTGCGGAGCCGCGCGCGCGCCGGCTTGCTGAGCCGGGTCGACTCGACGCCGCGCACGACGAGGCTGCCCTCGTCCGGCCGGTCGAGCAGCCCCAGCGCGTGGAGCAGCGTGCTCTTGCCCGCGCCCGACCGCCCCATGATGGCGACGGACTCCCCCGCGAAGAGGTCGACGTCCGCGCCCTTGAGCACCTCGAGGCGCTGCTGCGCGATGCGGTAGACGCGCACGAGACCGCGCGCGCTGAGCACGGGCTCCGCGGCGGCGCGCGTCTCCGCGGCCTGCGTCCCGGGGTCCGCCGGCAGGACGGCGTCACTCATGGCGCAGGGCCTCCACGGGGTCCATGCGCGCGGCGCGGAACGCCGGCAGCAGACAGATGAGCACGGCGCCCACGACCGTCGCGCCGGCGATGGCCGCGTTCCACTGGTGGTCGAGCGCCACCGGGATCTCCGTGAACGCGTAGACCTCCTTCTGGAACACCTCGATGTCGAAGGTGTCCTCGATGAAGTCCTTCACCGCGTTGATGTTCGAGGCGAGCGCGATGCCCGCGACGAGGCCGAACACGCCGCCCAGCGTCGCGATGTAGATCCCGCAGGTCGCGAAGACGCCCCCCACGCCGCCGGCCGGCGCGCCCATCGCGGAGAGGATGCCGATGTCGCGCACCTTCTGCTGCACCATCATCGTGAGCACGGAGAACGTGATCGTGCACACGAGCAGCAGGAAGAAGAAGAAGATGACGAGCAGGATGTTGCGCTCGTTCTCCACCGCGCCGAGCCAGATGCGGTGGCGATCCTCCCAGGTCTCGACCGTGGACACCATGCCGATGTCGCGGAGCTTGGCGTCGAGCTCGTCGCGCACGCGGTCGAGGTCCGCGCCCTCGTCCACCGAGACGTAGAGCTCCGACACCTGGTGCTGCGTCCCCGTCCACCGCACGAAGTCCTTGTGCGAGATGTAGACCGTGGCCTGGTCGTGGTTGTAGTGGCCCGTCCTGTAGGCGCCCGCGACGAGGAACGTCTGGCTCGCCGGCTTCACGGGCTGACCGTCGAGCTGCAGCGCGCTGTCCGGGACCGTCACGAGGTTGAGCGCGTCGCCCGGCCGCAGCAGCAGCCCGCTGAGCATCTCTTCGCTCACGAGCACCGTGGGCGCGTTCGCGAACTTGAACTCGAGGTCGCGGATGCGCTCGATCGGCAGGTGGAACGGGCGCTCCGGGTCGGCCACGCGGAAGAGCGGCGTCTCGACGTTCGCGAGATACTCGGAGAAGTCCGTGACCGCGATCTCGGCCTCTGCGTCCACGCCGAGCACGAGCACCTGGTGCTGCGCCGCGTCGCGCGAGTTGCCGTGGAGCACCGGCGCGCGACCGTAGACCTTGAAGATGGCCGGCCGCACGAGCCGCGCGCAGGCGCCGCGCACGTCCGGGTGCTCGGCCACGGCGTCCTCGAGCGCCTCCCGCGAGTACGCGAACTGGATCTGGTGCGGGAACACGACGATGTCCGCCGTCGTGCCGCGCAGGAAGGAGCGCGTCTCCTCCAGGAACCCGTTCATGATGCTCAGCACGACGATGAGCGCCATGACCGCGAGGCCGATGGCGACCATGGCCAGGTAGCTGACCGGACGCTGGAAGGTGTAGCGGCTGGCGAGGTGGAGGCGGTACACGGGCGGGCTCGCGCGTCAGCCGGCGGCGACGTCGGGGGAGGCGCCGGCCGCCTCGTCGGAGGTCGCCGCGTCGGCGGGCGCCTCCTCGTCCTCCGCGCCGGCCGCGCGCGGGCGCAGCAGCGGGAAGAGGATGACCTCGCGGATGCTCTCGGCGCCCGTGAGCAGCATGACGAGCCGGTCGATGCCGATGCCGATGCCCGCGGCGGGCGGCATGCCGTAGCGCAGCGCGTCGACGTAGTCGTGGTCGACCTCCGCCGGCAGCTCGGGGTCGCGCTCGGCGACCTGCGCCTCGAAGCGCGCGAGCTGGTCCTCGGGGTCGTTGAGCTCGGAGAACGCGTTGGCGAGCTCCATGCCGTCGACGATGAGCTCGAAGCGCTCGGCGACGCGCGGGTCGTCGGGCGACGCCTTCGAGAGCGGGCTCAGCGCGAGCGGCAGGTGCGTCACGAAGGTCGGGTCGACGAGGTGCGGCTCGACGCAGTGCCCGAAGAGGTCGTCGACGACCTGCTCGAGCCGGCGCCCCGCCACCTCGACGCCGTGGCGCTTCGCCGCCTCGCGCACGGACGCCTCGTCGAAGACGTCGGCGTCGGCGTACTCGCGCACGAGCTCGGCGTACGTCGCGCGCCGGAACGGGCGCGAGAAGTCGATGACGTGGTCGCCGCGCACGACCTGGTGCCGCGGCAGCTCCTCCGCCTCCTCGCCGTCGCCACGCGTGTGCAGCCCGTGGTCCGCCGCGAGCGACGCGACGAGCTCCTCGCAGGACTCGATCCAGTCGTCCATCCGCGCGTACGCCCAGTACGCCTCCATCATGGAGAACTCGGGGTTGTGCCGCGGCGACAGCCCCTCGTTGCGGAAGTTCCGCCCGATCTCGAAGACGCGCTCGTAGCCGCCCACGAGCAGCCGCTTGAGGTGCAGCTCGGGCGCGATGCGCAGGTGCAGGTCGAGGTGGAGCGTGTTGTGGTGCGTCATGAAGGGACGCGCCGCCGCGCCGCCGGCGATGGCGTGCAGCATGGGCGTCTCGACCTCCATGAACCCGCGGTCCTCGAGGAACCGGCGGGTGTCGCGGACGATGGCGGAGCGCGTCCGGAAGCGCCCGAAGCTCTCCGGGTTGGCGATGAGGTCGGCGTAGCGGCGGCGCAGGCGCGTCTCGACGTCGGCCAGGCCGTACCACTCGCTGGGCGGCGCGAAGAGGCTCTTGCTGAGCAGCTCGACGTCGTCGGCGAAGACGGTCGTCTCCCCCATCCGGGTGCGGGCCAGCTCGCCGCGGGCCGCCAGGAAGTCCCCGAGGTCGAGGACCTCCTTGAGCAGCGTGAAGCGCTCCTCGCCCAGGGCCTTCTTGCGCAGGAAGACCTGGACCCGGCCGCTGTCGTCCCGGAGGTCGACGAAGAGGCTGTTGCCGTGGTCGCGCAGGGACGCGACGCGGCCGGCGACGGTGGCCGTGGCGCGCTCGCCGTCCGGGGCGTCCGGATCGGCCCGCTCCAGGAGGTCCGCGATGCGCTCGCGGTCGGGGAGCGAGGACCCGGCGGGCCACGGGGCGATCCCGGCCTCGCGGAGTCGCGTGAGCTTGTCGATGCGGTCTGCGGGAACCTGCATCGCGGCGAGTCTAGCCTTTGGCGCGGCGCGCTCTCCAGGGGTGACGCGCGGGCCCGCGGCGGCGCGCGTCGCGACGCGCGGGAGCGGCCCGTCCGCCGCCGCGGGCCTTGATAACCCGGGCGGACAGGTGGGACGATGCCGCGTCGCAGAAGCCTCCCGGATCCTCCCCATGTCGTGCACCGTCACCGAAGACGGCCCCTGCCGCCGCATCCTCTCCTTCGAAGTCGAGCGGGCCCGCCTCGAGCAGGCCGTCGAGGACGGCATCCGCGAGGTCGCCGGATCGGTGAACCTCAAGGGCTTCCGCAAGGGCAAGGCCCCCATGGCGCTCATCCGCAAGAGCCACGGGCCGCGCGTCGCCGAGGAGGCCCGCCGCCGCATCATGGGCGAGGAGTTCTCGGCCGCCGTCAAGGAGCACTCCCTGCGCCCGGTCGGCGACCCGGAGATGAACCTGGAGAAGCTGGACGCGGAGGGGCCGGGGCCGTTCACGTTCGAGTTCGCCGTCGAGATCGCTCCGGAGATCGAGCTGGACCTCCCCGAGGAGATCCCCGTCACCGTCGCCCTCGCGAACGTCTCGGACGAGATGGTCGACGGCGAGGTCGGTCGCTTCCGCGAGCAGGCGGCCTCGCTCGAGGACGCCGAGGAGGGCGCCGCCGTCGCCCAGGACGACATCCTGGAGGGCACCGCGGTCTACGAGGTCGACGGGACGACGTTGGAGCCGCGCGAGAACCGCGCCGTGTTCACCAAGCACGACCTCGTCGACAGCATCAAGGTCGAGGGCTCCGCGCAGCAGTTCATCGGCCGCAAGCAAGGTGACTCCGTGACGGTCGACGTCACGCTCCCGCCCCACTTCGCGCCGAACGAGCACGCCGGCAAGGAGGCGAAGCTCACGTTCACCATCGACCGGCACCGGCTCGTCATCCTGCCCGAGCTCGACGAGGAGTTCTTCGGCAAGCTCGGCGTCGAGTCCGAGGAGGAGATGCGCTCGCGCATCCGCGAGGAGCTCGAGCGTCAGCGCGCGCTGGCCCGCCTGCGCATGGTCGACGAGGAGATCGAGAAGGTCCTCCACGAGCGGCACGAGTTCGACGTCCCGGAGCGGCTGCTCGCGAAGGCGATCGACGGCCGCGTGCACGAGTTCGCGCACCGCCTCATGAAGGAGCGCGGCCTCGAGTCGGAGGAGGGCCACCACCAGGCCGAGGCGCGCCGCGACGAGATCGCCGAGGCCACCCGGAAGGGCATGCGCCTGGCCTTCATGCTCGGGAAGATCGCGGAGGTGCACGAGCTGGAGCCCACCGCCGAGGAGACCCTCGAGCAGGTCCGCAACATGGCGATGGCCCAGCAGCAGGACCCGGACGAGGCCGTCCAGGCGGCCCGCCGCGAGGGCTGGATCAGCGAGGTCTACGAGCAGCTGGTCCACACGAACGCGCGCGCCTGGCTGCGCAACCTCGTCCAGGTGACCGAAACCGAACCGCAGCCGCCGGAGGAGGAGGACTCCTCGGGTACGCTGGAAGACGACCAGGGCGCCTGAGCGCCGCGACCGGGAGGGACGACCGAACCATGACGACCACCGAGCACGACGCCGACGGCAAGAGCGGAGCGGGCAGCGGCCCGCGCGGCTTCTACCCCGTCCCGTACGTCATCGAGAAGACGGGTCGGGGCGAGCGCGCCTACGACATCTACAGCCGTCTGCTCGAGGACCGCATCATCTTCATCGGGACCGGCATCGACGACCACGTCGCCAACGCCGTCGTCGCGCAGCTCCTGTTCCTCGAGAAGGAGAACCGGAGCCAGGACGTCAACATGTACGTGAACTCTCCGGGCGGCAGCGTCACGGCGGGCCTCGCGATCTACGACGCGATGCAGCACGTCGCCTGCGACGTCTCGACCTTCTGCATCGGCCAGGCCGCGAGCATGGGCGCGATCCTGCTCATGGCCGGCACGAAGGGGAAGCGGCACATCCTCCCCCACTCCCGCGTCATGATCCACCAGCCCTGGGGCGGCGCGGGCGGCACGGCCGCCGACATCCGCATCCAGGCGGACGAGATCCTCAAGCTCAAGCACGACCTCAACCAGCTCATCGCGCACCACAGCGGGAAGTCGATGAAGCAGGTCGAGCAGGACACCGACCGCGACACGTACATGTCCGCCGAGCAGGCCGTGGAGTACGGCCTCGTCGACGAGATCATCAACCCGCTGGACGCGCCGTCCAAGAGCTGACGCGCGCGCGCGTCCCGACGGCAGAGCGCACCCCGAGCAAGAGACCGTGAAGAACGACGGCCGCCAGGACGAGGAACGCTGCACCTTCTGCTCGAAGAGCCGGCGGCAGGTGCGCAACCTGATCGCCGGTCCGCCGAAGGTCTACATCTGCAACGAGTGCATCGAGCTGTGCAACACCATCCTGGTGGAGCACGGCGCGGCGGAGGAGCCGGGCGCCGGCGGCGGCGGGGGCAAGCGCAGCGAGGGCGGGCTCGACCTGAGCCTCGACCGGCTGCCCACGCCGTCGCGCATCGTCGAACAGCTCGACGAGTACGTCATCAGCCAGGAGCACGCCAAGAAGGTGCTCGCGGTGGCCGTATACAGCCACTACCGGCGGATGCTCTCGCGGCAGCTCGAGAACCACCCGGAGGACGGGGTGGAGATCGAGAAGAGCAACATCCTGCTCGTCGGCCCCACGGGCTCGGGCAAGACGCTGCTGGCGCGCACGCTCGCGCGCATCCTCGACGTGCCCTTCGCGATCGCGGACGCCACGACGCTCACCGAGGCGGGCTACGTCGGCGAGGACGTCGAGAACATCGTGCTCAAGGTCGTCCAGGCGGCCGAGTACAACATCCAGCGCGCGCAGCAGGGCATCATCTTCATCGACGAGATCGACAAGATCTCGCGCACCACGAGCAACGTCTCGATCACGCGCGACGTGTCCGGCGAGGGCGTGCAGCAGGCGCTGCTCAAGCTGCTCGAGGGCACGGTCGCGAACGTGCCGCCGCAGGGCGGGCGCAAGCACCCCGAGCAGCAGTACATCCAGGTCGACACGCGCGACATCCTGTTCATCGTGGGCGGGACGTTCGCCGGCATCGAGGACATCGTCGCGAAGCGCGTCGGCGGCTCGGCCATCGGCTTCCGCGACAAGGTGCACTCGATCGCCGACGAACGCGCGAACACCAACGACTTCATCGCGAAGGTGTGCTCCGAGGACCTCGTCGAGTACGGGCTCATCCCGGAGTTCGTCGGGCGCGTGCCGATCATCGCGCCGCTCGCCGCGCTGGGCGCCGACGACCTCGTGCGCACGATCACCGAGCCCAAGAACGCGCTCGTGCGTCAGTACCAGTCGCTCTTCGCGCTGGACGACTGCGACCTCGAGTTCACGCCCGAGGCCCTCAAGACCATCGCGGAGCGCGCGCTCGCGCTGAAGACCGGCGTCCGCGCGGCGCGCTCGATCATCGAGGCGCAGCTCCTCGACGTGGCGTTCCACCTCCCGGACCGCGGCCCCGAGCTGCGCTACGTGGTGACGCCCGAGTTCGTCCGCGGCGAGGAGCCCATCACGATCCTCCCGCGCACGCCGGACGTCCGCCGCGAGTCCGCCTGAGGCCCCCGTGGGCGACGCCCCGCTGCCGCCGGCCCTCACCGACCTGACGGTGCCGGGCTACGACGTGCTCCGCGAGCTCCCCGGCGCGCGCTCGTTCACGCCGAAGCAGGTGCGCCGCTGGGTCCTCGAGCGCGGCGTGCGCGACGTCGACGCCATGACGGACCTCGGCAAGGAGCTCCGCGCGCGGCTCGGCGAGGCGTGGCGCGTGCGCCGCGGCGCGCTCGACCGCGTGCACGAGAGCCGCGACGGCACGACGGGCATCCTCACGCGCCTCGACGACGGGCGGCTCATCGAGTCCGTGAGCATCCCGGACGAGGACCGCCGCACGCTCTGCATCTCGAGCCAGGTGGGCTGCGCCGTCGCCTGCCGGTTCTGCGCGAGCGGCCTCGAGGGCGTCGAGCGCAACCTCACCTCCGGCGAGATCGTCGAGCAGGTGCTCGTGGCGCGCGAGCTCGCCCCCGACCGGCCGCTCACCAACTACGTGTTCATGGGGTCCGGCGAGCCGACGCACAACCTCAAGGAGGTGCGCAAGGCGATCGCCGTCATGAACGACCCGGCGGGCCTCGGCATCGGCGCGCGACGCATCACCGTGTCGACGGTCGGCCACCCCGAGGCGCTCGCGCGGCTCGCGGAGGACGAGGTCCCGTTCCACATCGCGCTTTCGCTCCACGCGCCGGACGACGCGTCCCGCGAGGAGCTCATGCCGGGCCTCGGGCCGTCACGTCTCGAGGAGACGCTGCGCGAGGCGCGCGCGCGCTTCGAGAAGACGGGGCGCCGCCTCACCGCCGAGGTCGTCGTGCTGGGCGGCGTCAACGACACGGACGAGGTCGCCCGCGGGTTCGCGAGCCTGCTCTCCGGGCTCAACGTCGTCGTGAACCTCATCCCGTGGAACCCGGTGCCGGACATCGACCTCGCGCCCCCGGACCCACGCCGGGTCGAGGCCATGGCCGACCTCCTGCGGGCGCGCGGCGTCACGACGACCGTGCGTCGACCGCGCGGCCGCGACGTGGGCGTCGCCTGCGGCCAGCTCCGGCGGCACGCCGCGTCGCGACGCCCGCGCGACTGAGCCGGCCCGCGCGCTCTCCTACCGGTCCCGCTCGCGCGGGGCCGGGCCGTCCGGGTCGGCCTGGAGTCCGCCGCCCCCGCCCTGCTGGATGATGAGCAGCACGCCGGCATCGCCGCCGCTGCGGATGACCGCGAGCTCCTCGTCGCTCGGCGGGACGAGCCCCTGGGCGCCCGCGGGCACGTCGAGCGTCGGCGCGAACTGCCGGAAGGTCGCACGCGGCGCGATGAAGGGGGCGAGCGCCGGGCTCGCGACGGACTGCTGATCCACGACCCGGTTCACGCGCCCCGTCAGGGAGCGCTGCTCCGGCGTGAGCGCGCCGTCGTCCATGTACCGCCAGCCCGCGAAGGCCACGAGCAGCACGGCGGCCGCCGCGGCGAGGCGCGGCAGCACGGGCCAGCGCAGCACCGCCGGTCCGGGCGCCTCGGCGGCGGGGCCGGGCTCGCCGATCTCCACGCGCGCCATGACGTCCTCGGTGAACCCGTCGAGGATGCCCTCCGGCAACGGCTCCTCGGCGAGCACGCCGAGCTGCACGCGCAGCGACGCGTACTCCCGGAACTCGCGGAAGCATGTGAGGCATCCCTGGAGGTGCCCGTCCACCGCGTGGACGTGACGCGGGTCGAGGTCGCCGCCCGCGTGCAGGGGCAGCATGTTGCGAACCGTTCGGCAGGTGTAGTGAGCGTCGTTCACGGTGTGGTCAGTCCGTCGTGCTGGTCTGGAGGTCGGAGGTGGCGACGGGGCCCGCCCGGTCGGGCTCGTCCCCGTCGGGGTCGCCCGCGGCGGTCTGCGCCTCGAGGCGGGTCCACGCGTCCTTGAACTGCTTGCGGGCCACGTGCAGCCGCCAGCGAACCGTCGCGTGGGTGATACTCGTGATGTCCGAGATCTGCTTGGAGGAAAGTCCCTCGAGATCCCGGAGGGCGAGGACGGTGCGGTACTTCTCGTCGAGCGTCTCGAGGACGCGCCGCACCTTGCGCGCGATCTCGCGCGAGCCCTGGTCGGCGTCCGGCGCCTGGCCGGAGCTCTCGTCGGCGATCCCCTCCTTGAAGAGGTCGATGTCGACGCCCTTGTGGCGCTTGTTGCGCCGCAGGTGATCGATGGCCAGGTTCACCGTGATCCGGTAGAGCCAGGTCGTGAAGGCCATCGCGAAGTCGAAGCGCTCGAGCGCCCGCCAGACCCGGACGAAGGCCTCCTGGGCCACGTCGCGGGCCGCCTCGGCGTCGCCCAGGACCCGGTAGGCCGCCCAGAACGCCCGCTCCTCGTGGCGCTTCACCAGGGCGGCGAAGGCCTCCTGGGAGCCGTCCAGGCAGGCGCGGATGAGCTCGTGGTCGTCGCGGGTCGGGGTCGTCATGGGCGAGGAGCGGCCGGGCCGGAGCCCGGGTGCGGCGCGTGGTACGGGAGGCGGGCCGGGGGTGATGGACGACGGACCGCCGTCCCTCCCGAGAGCCTATCGTCCGGACGGGTCGCCGCCTCGACGGGACCGGGGGCCCCGACCGCGGATCGCCGCGGGGGCCGGCCGGAGGGCCGGCAGCGGGGCCGGCTCAGCCCGCCGGGACCCCGGGCTCGCGGGCGGCCGGATCCGGCACGAAGGAGCCGATCCGGCGGTACTTCTCCGCGCGCGCGCCCAGCAGGGCGCCGGCGTCCTGCGCGCAGAGCTCGTCGAGGTGGCGGCCGAGCGCCTCGCCGAGGATCTCGGCGGCCCGCTGCTTGTCACGGTGGGCGCCGCCCTCGGGCTCGGGGAGGATCTCGTCCGCCACGCCCAGCTCCGTGAGCGCCGACGACGAGAGCTTGAGCGCCTGCGCGGCCTCCTCGGCCCGGCTGCCGTCCTTCCAGAGGATGGAGGCGCAGCCCTCCGGCGAGATGACCGAGTAGTACGCGTTCTCGAGCACGAGCAGGCGGTCGCACACGCCGATGCCCAGGGCACCGCCGCTGCCGCCCTCGCCGATGACGACGCTCACGATGGGCACGGGCAGCCGCGCCATCTCGAAGATGTTCCACGCGATGGCGCTCGCCTGGCCGCGCTCCTCGGCGCCGATGCCCGGGTAGGCCCCCGGCGTGTTGATGAGAGTGACGATCGGCAGGCCCATGCGCACGGCGAGCTTCATGCAGCGCAGCGCCTTGCGGTAGCCCTCCGGGTGCGCGCAGCCCCAGTTGCACTCGATGCGCGCCTCCGTCGTGCGGCCCTTGCGGTGGGCGACCACGAGGATGCGCCGCTCGCCGAGCGTCGCGAGGCCCGTGAAGATGGCCTTGTCGTCCCCGAACGTCCGGTCGCCGTGGAGCTCGACCACGTCCGTGCAGAGCGCCTCGACGTAGTCCATGGAGACGGGGCGCTCCATGTGACGGCTGAGCTGGATGCGCTGCCACATGGTGAGCTGCGACACCATCTCGGCCAGGAGCGCGTCGCGCTCCTCGGTGATCCGCTGCACCTCCGCGACGAGCTCCTCGTCCGGCTCGTCGCCGGCCTCCTTGAGCTTCTCGGCGAGCTCGGCCAACTTGCCGTCCAGCTCGACGACCGGCTTCTCGAAGGCCAGGGCGTTCTTGAGGGGGTCCTTCCGCGATCGCGCCATGGCCGCGGAGGATACCGGCTCGGGCCGCGCCGCCGATAGCCGCTGTCCCCAGCAGGCGCGGTCCGCTAGCATGTCGCCGTTCCGGCCCGACGACCTCCCCACGACCTCGTGACGCCCACCACCGAGACGGCCGCCGACCGCGCCTTCTGCATCGAGGTGGGCATCCGTCCGGACCGCCGGGACGTGCTCGCCGCGCGCCTCGTCGAGACGGCGCGCGAAGCCGGGCTGGCGCTCCCCGACGGGCTCTCCACGCGACGCGGCTACTCGCTGCGGATCGCGGGCGGCGAGGCCGAGGCCCGCCGCCTCGCCGACGCGCTCCTCGCCGACCCGGTGCTCCACACCGCGCGGGTGTCGACACCCGAGGAGTCCCCCGCCGAGCCGGACACGCACCGCGTGGAGGTCGCGCGCCGCGCCGGCGTCATGGACCCGACGGCGCAGAGCGTCGTGCGCGCCGCCGCCGCGCTCGGGCTGCGGGTCTCGGACGTCCGGAGCTGGCAGGCGTACGTCTTCCCCGGCTCGGCCGACGTCGCGCTCCTCGAGCGCCTGGGCAAGGAGGTCCTCGCCAACGACATCGTCGAGGACGTGCGCGTCGACCCGACCACCGGCATCCCGCCGGCCCCGCACCTCGGCGACAAGGCGTTCGAGCTCGTCCACGTCCCGCTTGAGGGCGCCGACGACGCGCGCCTCGTGCAGCTCAGCCGCGACGGCTGCCTCGCGCTCGACCTCGTCGAGATGAAGGCGGTCCAGGCGCACTTCGCCCGCGAGAAGCGAGACCCCACGGACATCGAGCTCGAGACCATCGCCCAGACCTGGTCGGAGCACTGCAAGCACAAGACGCTCACGGGCCTCGTCGAGTACGAGGGCAAGGTCTGGGACAACCTGCTCAAGAGCACGATCGCGCGCGCGACGAACGAGCTCGACCGCGACTTCTGCATCTCGGTCTTCGTGGACAACGCGGGCGTCGTCGCGTTCGACGACGAGCACCACCTCACGATGAAGGTGGAGACGCACAACCACCCGTCGGCGCTCGAGCCGTACGGCGGCGCGGGCACCGGCCTCGGCGGCGTGCTGCGCGACACGATGGGCACGGGCCTCGGCGCGCGCCCCGTCGCGTCCACCGACGTCTTCTGCTTCGGCCCGCACGACCTGCCCATGGAGGACCTGCCGAAGGGCTGCCTCCACCCGCTGCGCGTCATGAAGGGCGTCGTGTCCGGCGTGCGCGACTACGGGAACCGCATGGGCATCCCCACGGTGAACGGCGCCGTCTGCTTCGACGAGCGCTACGTGGGCAACCCGCTCGTGTACTGCGGCAGCGTCGGCATCATCCCCAAGGACAAGGTGCACAAGGAGGTCCGGGCCGGCGACCGGATCGTCGTGTGCGGCGGCGCGACCGGCCGCGACGGCATCCACGGCGCGACCTTCTCGAGCCTCGAGCTCCACGACGAGAGCGAGAGCGTCTCGTCCGGCGCGGTGCAGATCGGCAACGCCATCGAGGAGAAGCGCGTCCTCGACGTGCAGCTCCAGGCGCGCGACCGCGGGCTCTACCGCGCGGTCACCGACTGCGGTGCCGGCGGGCTCTCCTCCGCCGTCGGCGAGATGGGCGAGCAGTGCGGCGCCCACGTCGTGCTCGACGACGTCCCGCTCAAGTACCACGGCCTCACGTACCCCGAGATCTGGATCTCGGAGGCGCAGGAGCGGATGGTCTTCGCCGTTCCGCCGGAGCACGTCGACGAGATGCTCGCGCTCTGCGCGTCCGAGGACGTCGACGCGCGGGTCATCGGCACCTTCGACGGCACGGGCCGGCTCACGGCCGACTTCCACGGCACGCCGGTCATGGACCTCGAGATGGCCTTCCTGCACGACGGCCTGCCGCGCCAGAAGCGGAAGGCGACGCGTCGCGCGCGGGACCTGTCCGACCCGCCGGCGCTGCCGATCGCGGCGGCCGGCGACATGCTCCTGGAGGTGCTCGCCGCGCCGAACGTCGCGAGCAAGGCGTGGATCATCCGGCAGTACGACCACGAGGTGCAGGCCGGCTCGGTGGTCAAGCCGCTCGTCGGCCCGCGCCGCAACGGCCCGGGCGACGCGGCCGTCGTCGCGCCGGTGCTCGGCAGCTCGCGCGCGTTCGCCGTGGGCTGCGGGCTCAACCCGGTGCTCGGCGACGTCGACCCGTACCAGATGGCGCTGCACGCGATCGACGAGGCGCTGCGCAACGTCGTGTGCGTCGGCGGCGACCCGGACCGGACCTCGCTGCTCGACAACTTCTCGTGGGGCAACTGCGAGAAGCCGGAGAACCTCGGCGACCTCGTCGAGGCCTGCCGCGCCTGCTACGACGGCGCGATGGCGTACCGCACGCCGTTCATCTCCGGCAAGGACAGCCTCAACAACGACTACCGCGTGGGCGACGAGAGCCGCTCCATCCCGCCGACGCTGCTCATCTCCGCGCTCGCCATCGTCCCCGAGATCGGGTGCGCGGCGACCATGGACCTCAAGGCGCCCGGGCACGAGCTCGTGCTCGTGGGGCTCACGGGCCCGGAGCTGGGCGGCAGCCACCTCGCGCGCCTGCAGGGCGCGACGGGCGCGGCGGTCCCCCCCGTCGACCTCGAGCTCGCGCCGCGCATCCTCGACGCCGTGCACGAGGCGCTGCGCGCGGGGCTCGTCGCCTCCTGCCACGACCTCTCCGAGGGCGGCCTGGGCGTCGCGGCCGCCGAGATGGCGTTCGCGGGTGACGTCGGCGCGGACCTCGACCTGGGCGCCGTCCCGACGCGCGACGACGCGGACGTCGTCGCCCGGCTGTTCGGCGAGTCGCCGTCGCGGCTGCTGCTCGAGGTCGTGCCCGACAAGCTGCCCTCGCTGCGCGACGTCCTCGGCGACCTGCCGCACGCCGTCGTCGGCCGCACCGTCGAGGCGCCCCGCCTGCGCGTCACGGACGGCGCCGACGTCGTCCTCGAGCAGCCGCTCGACGCGATGCGCGCCGCGCACCTCCGCACGCTCGACCTCGACGGGGAGCACGGCGCCTCGTGACCACGCCCTCCGTCCTCGTCCTGCGCGCCGCCGGCACGAACTGCGAGCGGGAGACCGCCTACGCCTTCGAGCGCTTCGGCGCGACGTCCGAGACGCTCCACGTCAACGCGTTGCTCGCGGAGCCGGAGCGCCTGCTCGCGCACCACGTGCTCGCCGTGCCGGGCGGCTTCTCCTACGGCGACGACGTGGGCGCCGGCGCGGTGTTCGCCGCCGAGCTCGGCACGCGCCTCGCCGACCCGCTCCTGCGCTTCGTCGACGAGGGCGGGCTCGTGCTCGGCATCTGCAACGGCTTCCAGGTGCTCGTGCGGCTCGGGTTGCTGCCCGGCCTCGACGCGCCGCTCGGCCGCCCCGAGGTGAGCCTCACGGACAACGTGTCGCACAAGTACGAGGACCGCTGGGTGAAGCTCGCGATCGCCTCGCGCTCGTGCGTGTTCGTCGGCGACATGGAGCCGCCCGAGCTGCCGCTCGCGCACGCCGAGGGGCGCATCGTGTGCCGCGACGAGGCGCTGCTCGCCCGCCTGCGGGACGAGGACCGCATCGTGTTCCGCTACGCGGACGGTTCGGGGCGCCCCACGGACGCGTACCCCGCGAACCCGAACGGCAGCGTGGACGCGATCGCCGGCCTCACCGATCGGACCGGGCGCGTGCTGGGCCTCATGCCGCACCCCGAGCGCGCGCTCTTCGGGTTCCACCACCCCGACTGGACCCGCGCCGGATACGACGGCTCCGGGCCGCCGGACCTCGGCCCGGGCGCGCCGCTCTTCCTCAACGCGTGCGACTGGGTGCGCCGCGAGCGCTGACCGCGCTCAGCAGCAGAACACCTCGACCGCGCGCTCGTAGAGGTCCTGCCCCGCACCCAGCGCGTCGAAAGTGATCCACTCGTCGGCGCGGTGCGCCTGCGCGATCGAGCCCGGGCCGCAGACGACCGTCGGCACGGACAGGCCCGCGCGGTAGAGCTCCGCCTCCGTGTAGAAGGGCACCGCGCCGGGGGCGTTGCCGGTCTCCTCCACGAGCCAGCGCACGACCCGGTCGGCGGCGGGCTGGTCGAAGGCCGGGCGTGTCTCCTCCCAGTGCAGCTCGCACGAGACGCCCGGGGCGGACGCGCACGCGAGGTCGGCGCACGCCTTGATGCGCCGCTCGAGGTCCGCGAGATCGGCGCCGGGCAGCGGCCGGAACTCGAGCTCGACGACGGCCGTCGGCGGGACGAGGTTCCGCGCGGCGCCCGCGCGCACGACGCCCGTGTTGAGCGTGGTGCACGGCGGGTCGTGGACGGTGGAGAGCGGCGCCTCGTCGCGCAGGGTCTCGCGAAGCTCGTGGAGGTCGCGGAGCAGCGTGCCCAGCGCGAGCGACGCGTCCGCCCCCGCCCAGGGGTCGCTGCTGTGCGCGGACTCGCCGCGCAGCTCGATGCGCACGCCGCCGTAGCCCTTGTGCGCGGTGACGGGCACGAGGTCGGTGGGCTCGCCCACGAGGCACACGGCCTCCGAGAGGTCGCCCGCGAGCGCCCGGTCGCGGATGAGGTGGAGCGCGCCGTGGCAGCCCACCTCCTCCGCGTAGGTCCACGCGAGGACGAGCGGTCTGCGCAGCCGGTCGGCGCGCGCGGCCGCGGCCTCGAGCTGGCACGCCACCGCACCCTTCATGTCGCACGTCCCGCGACCGAAGAGGCGGTCGCCCGCGCGCTCGGGGAGGATCGTCGCGCGCTGGCCCTCGGTCCACGGCACCGTGTCGATGTGCCCGGCCAGCACGAGTCCCGCGGGGCCGTCGCCCCCGAAGCGCGCGACGAGGTTCTGCTGCTCGACGCCGCCGTGCGAGCCGTCCTGCAGGCGGACCGTCGCGCCGAGCGCGCGCAGCTCCTCCGCGAGGACGCCGACGACGGGCAGGGTGGACCGCCCCGGCGCCGAGTCGACGCGCACGAGCCGCTCCGTCAGCGTGACCACGTCCGGGCGCATGGCCCGAGTGTACGACACGGCGCGCCGCCGGAACGCACGGGACCCGGGGGACCGTCCGCTAGAGCGTGGAGACGGTCCCCGTCGCGGCGTCGAACAGGAAGGTGCGGCGCAGGGACCCGTGCGTCACGACGACCGTCCCTCCCGCCACGGGGACGCCCTGCGGGTCGATGAGCAGCGCGGGCCCCGCGGCGCCGAAGTCGGCCGCGGCGATGTCGATGCGCCGCGGCTGCCCCGGCGACACGAAGTCGAGGACGTAGTCCTTCTTGGTGAGCGGGTCGGTGACGACCGTCCCGGTCTCGTCCGCCACGGCGATGCGGTCGGAGCCGACGTCGAACACCACGCCGTACGCGGCGCGGTTCGACCGGGCGAGCGAGCGGGCGCGGTCCACCGCGTCCTCGACCTGCATCGCGACGATGTCGAGCGTGTACCCCGCCTCGCCGACGGTGCTCATCGCGAGCATGCCGGCCAGGAGCGCGAGCACCACGCTCGTCACGAGGAGCTCGACCAGGGTGAAGCCGCGGAGGCGTCGCGTGGAGCGCGCGGTCGTCACTCGCCGCCCTCCTCGTCGTCGACGTCGCCGACGGACGGCAGCTCGAGCTGCGAGATCGCCGTGAGGTCGTCGACGGTGACGACGCGCGGGACGAACGCCATGAAGTCCACGTCCATCGGCGCGCGCGAGGTGTCGAGGGACGGCGACCACTCCTGCGGACGGCGGCCGGCGCCGGGCCGGTCGAAGGACGCGTGCAGCGTGCTCTCCACGGCGGCGACGCTGCCCGAGAGCGTCCCCGGCTGCTCGAGGAACAGCGAGTGCGCGACGACGTCGCCGTCGATCTGGATGCGGCTCTCCGCCGACGAGGTCATGAGGAGCCCGTCGGGCATGCAGACCGCGACGCCGGGCAGGAAGTCCGCCGCGTCGATCCGCACGTTGCCGTTGATGACGACCGCGGGGAGCGTCGCCTTGTCGTAGTCACCGAAGTCGCCGCCGGTGAGCGCGTCCTCCGAGACGATGCAGCCGTTGACCGCCACGTCGGAGAGGTAGAGCACCGACGAGTTCGAGACGACGACGACGCCTTCGAGGACCGTGTCCGAGATCGTCGTGCTGCCCGTGACGACGTGGTGCGTGACGGACGTGTCCGCGAGGAGGTCGTAGAGCGCGGAGGAATCGAGGCGCGGGAGCGCGTCCGGGTGCTCGGCCTCGCCCATCGGCACCCAGGCCGTCTCGGCCAGCGCCGTCGCGCCCACGCCGTCGTCACCGACGGCGCGCACGAAGAGCCGGCTCCGGCTCGGCGCGACCGTGCCGGACTCGATGTCGGCGCTCGACTGACCCGCGTCGACGTGGGTCATGTCGAGGGCCTTGCCCACGTGGACCGCCTTGCGCGCGACCTCGGCGCCGGACTCGAGCGCCGCGCGGCGGTCCAGGGCCTGCGCGGAGAGCTCGGAGTCCCGGCGGTCGGCGTCGACGTGGCGGACGTACGCGGTTCCCATGACGGCGATCACGGAGATCACCAGGAGCACCGCGATGACGACGAAGCCGCCGTCCGCGCGTCGCACGGAGCGGACCGTCACGGAGTCAGGAACCATCGCCACGTGTCCACCTCCGCTCCGTCCTTGGTCACCGTCACGCACAGCTGGAACAGCTTCGGGTCGCCCTTGCCGAGCTCCGTGAGCGCGGAGTCGAGCGTCGCCGAGTCGAGGTCCGAGATGCCGTACACACTGAGGTCCACGACCTGCCCCCACCCCGCGAGCGACGTGTCCGCCGTGCCGTCCGCCTTGATGGGCGGCGAGAACTTCGCGCCGACGAGCGAGTCGAGCGCGACGACGCCGGCGGGGTCCGTCACGCCGTGCGTGCCGCTCGGCTCCGACGGCAGGGACTTCGCCAGCTCGTAGACCTCCTGCGCGACGAGCTCGGCGGAGATCGGGTCGGCCAGCTCGCGCTCGACCTTGGCGCGCGCGGCGGCCGTCATGGCCCAGGACGTGCTCACGACGGCGACGCCGACGAGCACCGTCGCGACGAGCACCTCGAGCAGCGTGAAGCCCGCACGGGTGCGGGCGGGTCGCGCGGGCGACGTCATGGGACGGACTCCAGGTCGGGCAGGTCGCCGCCGACGGCGCCGAGCCAGGCGTGCGTGGCGGCCGCCTGCCCGGCGACGGCGGCCTCGACGGCGTGGCGACGTCCATCGGCGGCGGTGACCTCGACGGTCACGCGATCGACGACGTCGTGCGGCACGGTGCGCGTGAAGAGGCGGGAGCCGTCGAGGCGCGCCGGGATGCGCCACGGCACGGGCTCGAAGAGCGCGTCCTCGCCCGGCCGGAAGGCCACGCCCGAGCTGCGGGCGCGGGCGGCGGGACCGGCGCCGAGCACGACGGGCCGGTCGCCCTCGACGGTGAGCACGAAGGCGTACGCGCGGCCGGGCGCCATCGTGGCGCGCAGCGCCGAGACGTCGAGCCGGACCGACGGCGACTCGGCGCCCCCCGGGAGCTCCGGCCGGATCGGGCAGAGCCAGCACGTGTCGCGCGCGGCCGACGGCCAGGCGGGCAGCTCGGCCAGGTCCACGGCGACGGACGCGAGGGCCCCGCCGAAGGGCCGCGCGTCGTCGGGCGCGAAGCCCTCGTGGAGCGCCACGCGGATGCGCGCCGCGCCCTCTCGATCACCCCGCGCGTGCACGTCGCACGGCACGTGCCGCGGGACGCCGGCCATGTCGAGCGCGAGGACCGAGGGCTCGCAGTGGATGAGCTGCTCGGGGACGCCGTCGACGCGGGAGACGGTGAGCGGGGCCTGGCTGCCGAGCGTCACGCCCACCGAGAGCGACGTGCCCGGGGCGAGGACCAGCGGCTCGGTGACGTCGACGAGCCGGCGCCAGGCCGCGCCGTCGAGGCGCACGGGCTCGCCCTCGCGGAGACGACGACGGGTCGACGTGCGGAACGCGACGCCGCGCAGTCCCGAGGCGAGCACGCCGGAGCGGCCGTCCGGCCGCCGGACGGCGAGCACGTCGTCGGCGGCGGTGTACTCGGTCCGGCGACCCAGCGAGTCGACGACGACGAGGCTGCGCGCGTTCCCGCGCACGACCCAGGCGGACTTCACGGACGCCGCGACGGCCTCGAGCGCCTGCTCGACCGGGAGCGCCTCACGCGTCCCCGCCGCGACGCCCGGATCGTCGTCGCCGACGAGCAGCCCCGTGGACTGCTCCAGCGCGACGGCGATCGCGAACCCGATCAGCAGGAGGGTGGCGAACCGCAGCTTGCGGCCGCGCGGCGAGCCGGTCTCCGGGTGCATGGCGCTCTCCTCGCAGGCGCCCGGGTCACTTCATGACCTGGCTGATCGCGAACATCGGCATGATGAGACTGGACACGATGAGCGCGACGACGGCGCCCATGATGATGGTCATGGCCGGCTCGATGACGGCGACGAACGCCTTGATCGCGGCCTCGACCTTCTTCTCGTGGTGCCCCGTGATCTTGGCCAGCACGGTCGGCAGCGTGCCCGAGCGCTCGCCCAGCGAGATCATCGCCGCCTCGGCCGGCGGGATGAGCGGGTTGTCCATGAGCGTCTCGGAGATGTCGTGCCCGTTCTCGACCTTCTTCTTGGTCTCCATCCACAGGTCGACGTAGCGGTGGTTGCCGGCGACGTCGGCCGCGAGCTGGAGCGCCTCGAGCACGTTGAGGCCGGCGTTCATCATGACGCCGAGCACGTGGAACGAACGGGAGATCGAGACGGCCTTGATGAGCTTGCCGAAGGCGGGCAGGCGCAGGAAGAACGGGTCGAAGACGCGGCGTCCCTCGGGCGACCGGATGGCCCAGATGCCGCCGGCCAGGCCGAGCAGCCCCACCGGGAACAGCCACGCGCCGTGCGCGCGCAGGATGTCCGACAGGTTGAGGAAGAAGCGCGTCGGGCCGGGCAGCTTGTCCGGCTGGTCGCCGAACAGCTCGGCGAACTTCGGGAAGACGTTCACGAGCAGGAAGATGACCACGCACGTCGCCATGACGGCCATGAAGGCCGGGTACGACATGGCGCTGCGCACCTTCTTGCGCGTGGAGATGTCGCGCTCCATGAAGGCCGCGACCTTCATGAGCATGGTGCCGAGGTCGCCGGTCATCTCGCCCGCGCGGACGAGCGCGAGCGCGACGGGCGAGAAGGCCCAGTCCTGCTGCGCCATCGACGTGGAGAGCGGCTTGCCGTTCTCGACCCCGCGGCGGATGCCGCCGACGAACTCGGAGAGCTGCGGCGTCGCCGCCTGCTTCTCGAGGACCTCGAGCGCCTGGCTGAGGTTGAGGCCGGTGTCGAACATGATCGCGAGCTGCGTCACGACGTCCAGGATCTGCTCCTGGGGCACCTGCATGCGCTTGATGGCGACGCGCACGGAGGTCTTGAAGCGGTCGATCCCCGTCTCGGGGACGCCGACGGACGGTGCGGCACCGGCACTGCTCATCACTTGATCTCCGCGACGCGCATGACCTCGTCGAAGGTCGTCAGGCCCTGACCCACCTTCACGAGTCCGTCGTACGCCAGTTTCTTGTGCCCCTTCTCGGCCGCCAGGCGGCGCAGCTTCGAGAGCGAGGGGTCCGTGGTGATGACGTCGCGCAGTGCGTCGTCGATCTGGAAGAGCTCGTGGATGCCGACGCGGCCCGCGTAGCCGAGGCCGCTGCAGCTCTTGCAGCCCTCGCCGCGCACGACCGACTCGACCTCGAGCTCGTTGAGCTCGAAGACCTCGCGCTGACGGTCGTCCGGCGCCTCCTCGATCTTGCAGTTGCCGCAGACGCGACGGACGAGGCGCTGGGCGAGCACGGCGTTCACGGCCGCGGCCAGCAGGTAGGACTCGACGCCCATGTTCACCATGCGCGGGATGGCCGCGATGGCGTCGTTCGTGTGCAGCGTCGAGAACACGAGGTGACCGGTGAGCGCCGCCTCGATGGCGATCTTCGCCGTCTCGGAGTCGCGGATCTCACCGACCATCATGACGTCGGGGTCCTGACGCAGGAGGGCGCGCAGCGCGGACGCGAACGTCAGGCCGGCGCGCTCGTTGACCTGCATCTGGTTGATGATCGGCAGGCTGTACTCGGTCGGGTCCTCGACCGTGCAGATGTTGCGGTCGAGCGAGTTGATCGTCGCGAGGGCGGCGTACAGCGTGGTCGTCTTGCCGGAGCCGGTCGGCCCCGTCACGAGGATGACGCCGTTGGGCTGCATGACCTGGTGCGTCAGCCCCTCGAGGATGCGCGGACTCAGGCCGAGCGCCGTGAGGTCCCCCATCATCGAGTTGCGGTCGAGGATACGGATGACGACCTTCTCGCCGCAGTCGGTCGGGATGATCGACACGCGGAGGTCGATGGCGCGGCCGCTCGCGTTGACGCGCATGCGCCCGTCCTGCGGCGCGCGGCGCTCCGCGATGTCCAGGCCGGACATGATCTTGATGCGGGACACGATCGCGGGCGCGAGGCCGAGCGGCGGCTTGATCTTGTCGTCCTGGCGGAGCACGCCGTCGATGCGGAAGCGCACGCGCAGCTCGTGCTCGTCGGGCTCGATGTGGATGTCCGACGCGCTGTCCTGGATGGCCTTCAGGATGATCGCGTTCACGAAGCGGACGACCGGCGAGGTGCCGGCCTTCGCCTCGAGGGCGTCGATCTCGTCGGACTTGCCCTCGACGAGCTCGAGGTCGTCGACCTCGCCGACCTCGTCGCCGACCTCGCGGATCATGTCGTCCACCATGAGGTCGGTCATGGTGTCGTTCGAGCGGCTGAGGCCCTGCGAGATCTCGTCCGCCGACGCGACGACGAGGCGCAGCTTGAGCCCGGTCAGGCGTCGCAGCGCGTCGATCGTGAACAGGTCGGTCGGGTCGGCGATCGCGCACGTGAGCTCGCCGTGGACGCGGTAGAGCGGGAGCACCGTGCGGGTGCGCGCCCAGTCCTTGTCGAGCACGTCCGAGAGCCCGGGGTCGCCGAGCCCGGGGATGATCCGGACGAACGGCAGCCCGTTCTGGATGGCGACGACCTTGAGGAGCGTCTCCTCGTCGAGGACGCCGAGCCGGAGCAGCCGGTCGGCGAGGCTCTCGTGGTCGTTGGCCGGAGCGGCGTCGAGGCCGCGCTGGAGCTCGTCGGGCGAGACGAGCCCCGACTCACGCAGCGTGCGCTCGAGCTGGTTGTGGCTGAGCCCGACGACGGTCACGACGACTTCCCTCCCGAGGGCTTGCCGGCGTCGGCCGCGGCCTTCGGCGCGGACCCGTTCGAGGCGGACCCCGTGGACGGGGACCCCATGCCGTCGACGCGGACGTCCAGCCGGTCGGCCAGGCCCGTGATGAAGAGCGCCTGGTAGAGCACCGGGGACGGCCGGTCGAACTGCACGTCCAGGCCGCGGCTGCGCACGAGCGCGTCGAACTCCAGGATCGCCTCGAGCGTGGCCGAGTCGAACTCGAGCACCTTAGAGGTGTCCACCACGAAGCTCGTGACGCCCTGCTCGATGAGCTCGGGCAACGACTTCCCGAGCTGCGCGAGCGCGGTCTGGCTGAGCTCTCTCCCTGCTTCGACCCGCTGGATCATCCGCGCCTCACTCTCCCCCGTTGGCCGCAGCTTCGAGGGCGCGCCGGTCGGCCATGCGGGCATCGATCTCCAGCGAGAGCTGGACGACACCGTCCGCGAGCGGGTCGAGGGCGATGACGCGGTCACAGAGCGCGCGGGCCTCGGAGTAGTTGCCGCGCTGGAAGGCGTCCATGGCCTCGTCCATCGTGCGCTTGGCCTGGGCGCGACGCGCGACCGGACCGAAGCCGTCGACGAACAGCTCGCTGTTCTCCTTGGCCTCGTCCATGATCAGGCTGCCGTCCTCGTAGGTCTCGCCGTCCTCGAGGATGTGCGGGGTGAGCATCACGATGATCTCGGAGCGCTCGACCTCGGTGATCTCCTTCGAGAAGAGCCAGCCGATGAGCGGCAGGTAACCGAGGAACGGGACGCGGCTGATGTTCTGCACCTCGCGCGTCTCGATGAGACCGCCGATGACAACCGTCTCGTCGTCACGCACCATGACGTTGGTCGTGACCTCGGACGTGTTCTCGGTGGGCAGGCCGGTCACCGGGTCGACGATGCCGCTGCTGCGCTCGGGGTGGATCTCGAGGCGCACGAAGCCGTCGTTGCCGATGAAGGGACGGAAGCGGAGCTGCGTGCCGACCTCGAGGAACTCGACCGTCTGCTGGCTGATGCCGTCGCTGACCGTCGTGCCGCCGAAGTAGCCGAGGCGACCACCGATGATGATCTCGCCCTGCATCTTGTTGAGGGCCAGCACCTCGGTGTTCGCGAGCACGTTCGTGTCGACCGTCTGCTGCAGGGCCTCGAGGAAGACCGAGACGTCCTGGCCGACGTAGCCGATGCGCAGGCCGCCCGAGCCCGGGCCGTCCGTGAAGCCGCCCTGCGTGATGGACTTGGTGCCCTCGGGCGTGATGAAGGGGGCGCCGGCCGCGACGCCGGGCTGGCCCAGCGCGCCGGGCACGAGGGTCGTCGGGGCGCTGTAGACCTGCTGCGGCGCGAGGTCGCTCTCGAAGTCGGGGAAGGTCGCCTCGCCGAGGATCTGGAAGTCGACGCCGAAGCGGTTCGTCTCGTCGAGGATGACCTGGACGATCGTCGCCTCGACGAGGACCTGGCGCGGGCGCTTGTCGAGCTCGCGGAAGACGCGGTCGATGCGGCCGAGCGCGTCCTCGTTGTCGATGACGATCAGCATCTCCTGGGAGGTGCTGTTGAGGCCGCCCGTGTTGTCCTCGCCCGAGGCGAGACCGACGACCGGCGCCTCGGAGATGACGATGCTGCCGAAGGCCGACAGGAACTTGACCAGGTAGGTCTGCAGCTCCGCGGCCGAGCGGTAGTTCGGGTAGTAGATGCGCTCGACGAGCGGACGCTGGATCAGGTCGATCTGCGCCGACTCGAGGATCGTGTAGACCTTGCCGTCGAAGTACCAGCCGAGGCCGAGCGGGCCGAGCACCCAGTCGAGCGCCTCCTCGAGGGACGCGTCGAAGAAGTTCACCGTCACCGGGCGGTTCGTGTCGACGCCCGCGATGATGTTCACGCCCTGCTGCACCGAGATCAGCTCGATGACCTGACCGAGCGACGTGTCGCGGACGTTGAGGGTGATCTTGTCCGAGGAGCCTTCCTGCGCGAGCGCGGGAAGAGCGAGCACGGACACGAGCAGGCAGGTCAGGAGAGTACGCATGGTCTGAGCACCCGGGGAATGGCTGGGAAGACCCCGCCTATCGACTGTCGGTGAAAACGCCTTGAGCCCTTGCGGGATCAGGGGTTGCGACGGTTTTTCAGTTGCAACAACGGCATCGCCACCGTGACCACGGCCTTGGTCGGCGACTCGAGCTTCACCTCGCGGCTGCCGATGTCCTTGAGCCGCCAACCGGAGATCTGGTCGCCGATGAAGCGGGTCTGGCCGTCGATGATGGCGACGGGCTTGCGGCCCGACGTGATCGTCCCGTTGAGCGTCACGCTCGGCGCGGGGATCTCCTCGACCGTGGTCTCGATCGGCTGGTCCGAGCTCCAGAAGCTCTGGAACGGACTCTTCTTCACGCCCTGGTCGCCCGACGCGTTGCTGAGCGCCTGGTTGTCGGGGACCTCGGACAGCATGTCCTTGCCTTCGTTGATCCGCTCGACGGATCCCTCGAGACCGGTCACGGCCTCGGCGAGCGCGGGCTGCGCGGAGGCCACGCCGTCCTCGGCGGACGAGAACTGCGCGCCCATCACGACGGCGAGCACGGCCACCAGCACGCCGAGCACGACGAGCTGCTTCTTCTCCTTGGAGGCGCCCTGCGAGGACACCAGGTCGGCGTTCGGCGTCTTCATGACTGGTGGTTCTCGAGAAGCACGGCGATCTGCATCTTGATGCGCCTCTCGACATCTCCCGGCTGGATCTCGAGCTTGAGGACGCGGGTCACCCACTCGAGCGACTCGAGTCCGCGAAGGAAACTGTGGAGCTGGAACGCGTCGCCCTCGACCACGAGCGCGATGTTGAAGCTGGGCGCGCCGTCGATGCCGAAGCCGGCCTGGCGGTCCATGCTGATGCGACCGAGTCCCGCGGAGCGGATCTCCTTCTGGAGCGCCGTCTCGAACTCGTTGCGCGCCTCGGGCGTGTCGGGGCAGAGGGCGTAGTCACGGTCGTCCTGCCGCGCGCGGAGCTCCTCGAGCTCCTCCTGGATCGCGGCGAGCTGCTGCGGCACGTTCGACTCGATGTTGCCGCCGACCTCGAGCTGCTCGATGCTCGACTCGAGCTCCGTGATGGAGCTGTGCACGGGGTAGAGCAGTCCGCCGGACACGACGAGCAGCACGACGGCCGTGACGACGATGTTGCTGGACAGGGACATCACCGGGTCTCCGCGGTGGCGTGGATGCGGAACCGCTCTCCGCCCTCGCCGTTGGCGAGGATCACGCGCTGACTGGCTTCGATGCGGACGTCGCTGAAGGCCTCCGTGCCCAGCAGCGCGTCCGCGAACTCACGCACCTCGACGTCGCTGCCCGCGAGCCCGTGGAGCTCCGCCATGAGGCGGCGCGGGACGGTGACGGCGCCCTCGACCGCCTCGCGGTCGGGGTCGTTCTCGTCGGCCACGACGATGGTCTCCAGCAGGAGCTCGTCGGGCGCGGCGTTGGCGATGAGGCTGAACAGCATCGACATGCGGTGCCCGGGACGGACACCCGCCATGTGCGCCGAGTTCGTCTGCTCCGCGATGAGCTCCGCCTGCTTGGCGGCGAGCTCGAGCTCGGCGGACTGGCTCTGCTCGACGCGGTCCTGCAGGTACTCCTGCTGCGTCTCGAGGTTGCCGATGCGCTGGACCCCGAGCAGCCCCGCCGTGAGCACGAGCACGCCCGCGGCCGACGCCATGTAGGTCCGCACGCGGCGGATCTGGCGCTTGACGCGGAGGTTGCGCTCCTCGGGCGGCGTGAACTCGGTGAGGATCGTGCCGTCCGTCGCGAGACCGACGGCGGCGGCGTCCTGGATGTCCTCGGGACACGCCTTGACGGGCGTGCCGAGGGCCGCCTCCATCGCCTGGCGCTCGCCCTCGTCGATGCCGCTGCACGTGAGCACCGAGAAGGCGTCCGTCGACAGCAGCGAGGCCGCGCGGCTGATCGTCGCGCGGAGCTCGAGGTGCGAGATGGGACGCTCGACGATGCGGCAGAAGAGGAGCCGGCCGTCGATGCCCGCGTGCACGATGTCGGCGCTGTCGGTGCGCACGAGGCGCACCTGGAGGCCGTCCGCCGACCACGCGCGCCAGGCCGCCAGGGCCGCCGCCTCGACGGCGTGGACCTGGAGCTGGAGCTCGCGGCAGGCCGTCATGACCTGGGAGATCCGGGAGTGGATCACCGCGGCGTGGATGACCATCGACGGGCCGGCGCCCGACGGTGAGTCGGCCACGGCCACGCCGAGGGCGGCGTTGCTCTCGTTGAAGACGGGGTCGCCCTTGAGGCGATCGGCGCACACCGCCTTGGCCGACTTGGACGCGCCCGGGGGCACGACCAGCGATTCGACCAGGACGTTGCCGCCCTCGAGCCCCACCACCAGGTCCTTGCCCACGAACGGGGAGGACGAGAGCAGCTGCTTGAGGCTCTTCTTGAAGTCGGTGTCGAGGGGCACGCTGCCGGTGACCAGCTTTCCGTCGATCCGCTGGGCACCGCGCAGCACGTGATCCGCGACCACGACGCCGATCCTGCTCGCTTTCTGGACCTTCAAGTGGACTTCCTCCTACTCGCGCGAGGAGCTGTTGCTACTCGCTTATCGGCTCCTCCTGGAGCACACCCGTAGCCGTATTGATCCTCAGCGTGCGGCTCACGTTCCCGGAGGACAGGACGACGTCCACCGGGTACACCAGCGACCCCCTGTCATCGAACATGACGAGCGACCGGTTGAGCGGATTCGCCACGTAGTCGATGGAGACGCCCTCGGGCTGGCCGGGGTCGCTCAGGCGGACGGCGTAGATCTTGTGGGTCAGGGGGTCCTCCTGGGGGACGCCCTGGGCGTTGACGACCGCCAGCCACTGGCCCTGCACGTTGACGTACGCGCTCATCTTCTCGCCGGTGTGGTAGGCGAGGGACTGGGCGTGGTCGATGGCGTCCTGGAGCTCCAGCTGGAGCATGTCCAGGCGGCGCTCGTGGTCGGGGCTCGCGTTGGGCAGCGCGATGACGGCCAGGAAGGCCATCACGGTGATGCTCACCATGAGCTCCGCGATCGTGAAGCCGCGCTGCGCGCGGCGGGTGGGGATCCGGTCAGAAGACATCACAACCCTCCATGGCGTCCATCTCCGCCTCGGTGTAGTCCTCGGCGGGGAAACTGATCTTGGTGACACGCTCGGCTCCGGCCTCGAGCTGCGTGGACCAATCCTGCGGTCCGCGGCCGAAGCCCGGCCGCTTGCACTTCGAGCTGATGTTCGAGCTCGTCTCGGTCGTGACCATGCCGACGATCGTGCCGCGGCACGGCAGGTCCATCTCGTCGGCGATGACCTGGCCCTCGATGCCGAGGCGTGCGCCGGAGTCGGCGGTGATAACGAGGTCGGGGCCGACGATCGCGATGTCCGGCGCCGACGCGTCCGGGAGGATCCGCACGTTCTTCTGGAAGTGCAGGCTCGGACGGCTGGAGCCGGTGAGCTTCGGGTCGTCCTCCGACAGCCCCGAGCGCGTCACGATGACACCGCGCACGACGACGTTGTCGAGCGTGAGATTCGCGCCGGTCTCGAGGATGAAGGTCCCGATGAGCTCCGTGTTGGCGTAGGTCGTCGTGCCGGTGATGACGTGCACGTTGCCCGCGCCCGCCAGGCCGGCGCCGTCGTTCTTGCGGAAGCGCGTCGGCTTGCCGCCGGCGTTGCTCTCGGGGACGACCTTGGCCTTGGCCTTGCAGGCGGCCTCGTCGGTGTAGCTGCCCTTGACCTTGTGGGCCTTGGTCTTGAGCTTCCGCCGATCGTGGTCCTCGACCTCGCGCTCGATGGTCACGACGTGACCGTCCTCGGTGAGGACGACGTCCTCCTCGCCGTCGGCGATGCTGCCGGGCGGGTCGCCCTGGCGCATCTGCTCACGCGCGTGGTTGATGCCGGAGCGGGCGGCCTCCTCGGACTCGCTGGCGCCGTGCGCCATCTCGAGCGAGCTCTTGGCGAGGACCGCGTGGCGTGCCCAGGTCACGGTGACCGAGGCGGCGATGCCCGCGAGGATGAGGCTGGCGATGACGACCCAGCCCTGCTCGCGGCGGTTGTCGGGGTGCTTCATGTTCGTGTCCATGTCGTGGTCTCCGGTGAACGGGGCGGCCGTCAGATGCCCGCGACGGCGTCGTCGACGCCGGGCTCGCTGATCCACCACTTGAAGGTGCCGGCCTCGCCGCTGCCCTTGAACACGGTCACGGCGAGCTCGGTGAGCGTCTCGCCCTCGAACGTGTCCGGGTCGACCTCGACGGTCGGGTCGTCGGCGTCGACGACGCGCACCTCGACGTGCTGCTCCCACGACACGTGGCTGAGGATGACCTCGTACTCGGCGGACCGCGGCGGGTCGAACTCCTCCTCGTCGAGGTCCCAGAGCGTCACGACGTCCGGGCCGAAGTTCGCGTCCGCGCCGGCCGGCGCCTCCCACGGGAGCAGGAGCGCCGCCTCGTGGATCTCCTGGGCGAGCATGAGCGCCTCGTGCGGGCCGTCGGAGAAGAAGTGGTAGACCTCCGCCGACTCGGACATCGAGGAGATCGAGGCGACGATCGTCGTGCCGACGATGAGCGTCGCGAGCATGAGCTCGGCGAAGCTCGAGCCGCGCTGGCGGGCGTGCTGCGGACGGCGGGTGCTGGGGCGTTTCATGGGAGGTGTCTCCGTCGGGGCCGTGGATCCGGCGCCCCGGTGTTCGGGCGAGGAGTCCCAGCATTCGTCCCGCCCCCGGGGTGACTTGAGGGACCGGGGCGCGGCGCGGGCCGCGCTGTCGGAACGCGCGTCGCCCCCGCGTCCACTCCGTCGAGCACCCGTGCGGACGCGCCGGGTCCCCCGACGAAGCGGCGCCTCCCCGGCGCTATACTCGACGACCCCGGCGTCGCTCTCCCCCGTCCGCCGCCGCTTCGTGCCGGAGGTCGAAGATGCCTGCCTGGACCCGATCCCTCCTCGCGCTCCTCGCGCTCGCGACCGTGTCGTCGACCGGCGCCGCACAGGGCATCGACCCCGGCGGCGGCGCCGTCGGCGGCGGCGTCGCGCGCGTCGTGTCCCCCTTCTTCCCGTCGCCCGGCGGCAGCGGCGGCGGGTCGATCACCACGCCTCCGACGGGCGGCGGCGGCCAGTTCACCCCGCCCGGCGACCAGGGCGTGCCCGGCGGCGGCGCGGGCGCCGGGGACGGCGGCGTGTCGCAGCCCGCGGGCGGCGCCTCGGGCGGCGGCGGAGGTCGGACGAGCCGCGGTGGCGCGGCGACCGGCGCGATCCGCGGCGGCGCGCCCGCCCGCGCGGCCGCCGTGACCTCCTCCACCGTGCGCGACTCCTGGATCGACTGGTGGGAGACCAACAAGTTCGACTTCATCGAGCTCCGCCGCGTGCGGGACGCCCCCATCACGGGCCAGGGTCGCGTCGAGGAGTCGGAGGACGCCCTCCGTGAGCGCCTCTCCGCGACGGACCGCCTCGTCCGCGCCGAGGTGCTGCCCGTGCTCCGCGAGCTCACGCGCACCGGCGACACCGCGGTGCGCGCCTCGGCCGTCGTGTCGCTCGCAAAGCTCCAGGACGACCAGGGCGCCGACGTCGCCCGCGCGTTGCTCCGCGACCGGAGCTTCGAGGTCCGCCGCGCGTCGATGCTCGCGATGGGCGTGCTCGAGACGGGGCGCTCCTCGTACCTCCTCATGAACATCGCGGACGACTCCGCGCTCGGCCGCTCGCTCCTCGACACGGGCTCCATCTCCGACGAGGACCGCGGCGTCGCGCTGCTCACCGCCGCGCTGCGCGGGGACCCGGCGCCGAGCGCGCTCGTCGAGCGGCTGCTCCAGGAGCCGGACGACCTGCCCAACGAGATCCTCGCCGCGGCCTGCGACGCCGCCGGCCTGCTCGGGTCCGTCGAGTGCATCCCGGCGCTCACCGCCATCGCGCTCGACAAGGGCCGCGCCGAGTTCGTGCGCGCGTCGGGCGCGACGGCCCTCGGCCGCCTCGGCGACCCCGGCACGATCCCCGCGCTCCTGCGCATCCTCGACGCGTCGCAGGAGCCGAAGCGCGCGGCGGTCGTGGCGCTGGGGCTCGTCGGACACCGCGGCCTGCCCGAGGTCGTCGACCGGCTCGCCGGCCTGCTCGACGACACGGACGGCCCGACGCGACACTTCGCCGCCGTGTCCCTGGGCCGCATCGGCGGCGACCGCGCGCGCGCCGCGCTGTCCGCCTCCTTCGCGACGCCGCGCACCGACATGCGGCCGTGGCTCGCCCTGGGCCTCGGCCTGTGCGAGCGCGCGGACCCGCGCGGCGACGTCCCGGTCCTGCTCGCGCAGCGCCTCGAGAAGGAGTCGAACGTCGAGACGGCCGGCGCGTACCTCATCGCGCTCGGTCTCTGCGGCGACCAGGGCGCGGGACGGCCCGAGGGCTCGTGGCCCTGGGAGACCGTGCTCGAGGCGCTCGCGGGCGCGCTCGACGGCAAGAACACGCAGCTCGCGGCGCAGGCCGCCCTGGGGCTCGGCCTCACGGGCCACCCGGACGCAGGCACCCTGCTCGCGGAGGCGCTGTCCCGCACGGACAACCCGGAGGTCCAGCGGCACATCGCGCTGGGCCTCGGCGTGCTCGGTCGGGCGACGGCGGTGCCCCAGCTCCTCCAGCTCATGCGCACGACGAAGAACCCGTTCGTGGCGAGCTCGGCCGCCCTCGGCATCGCCTTCATGGGCGACGCCGACGCCATCGGCCCGCTGCTCCGCATGATCGAGAAGTCCGGCACGACGGGCGTCACGACGACCTACGCCGTCGTCGCGATGGGCCAGCTCCTGGACGACGAGCGGCGCCCCGTGCTCTCCCGGCTGGCGGCCGGCGACAACTACCTCGCCCGTCCGAGCAGCGTCCGGCAGCTCCTCACGCTGGGATTCTGAGAACCGACCGGCCCCCTCGGCCGGTTCTCCGGGACGCGGCGCCCGGTGTACCGTGGCGCCCGCCCCCGCCCGGAGCCCCTTCGCATGCGCCCCTCCGCCCTCGCCGGCGCCCTCGTCGCCGGACTGCTCGTCCTCTCTTCCAGCGCCTCGGCCCAGGACACGAAGGGGCTCGCCGACGGCATCATCCGCGTCGTGCGCCCCCTGCAGCACGAGGACGGCGGCTACGGCGACGGCCGGCTCGACACGTGCCGGGTGCTCGACCTCCTGAGCCGCTCGCCGCGGCGCTACACGGAGCTCGACGGCCCCTTCTTCCGGAGGGCGGCGGGGCAGGTCGCGGGCTGGGAGCCCGGGAGCACCCGGGAGGCGGCGGCGAAGCTCCTCGCGCTCGCCCGCTGCGTGACCCACCCCCTGCGCGCGGCGCGGGACGCGACCCGGGCCGACCTGCTCGCCCGGCCGGACGCCCTGCGCGACGAGCTCGCGCTCTACGCGCTGCTCGCGACGCTGCCGGAGGACGCGTCCTGGCCGCCCGCGGGCGCCGCCGCGCCGGAGGCCGACGCGTCCCCCGCGGCGCGCGTGCTCCTGGCCGCCGACCCGTTCCAGGTGCCCGCCCCGCCGGTCGAGGACGCCGCGGCCTGGGTGAGCTGGGCGCGCGCCGCCCGCCTCCGGGGTGTCGAGCCGACGGAGTGGCCGGAGCTCCCGCGGCCCGCGCCGGGCGCCGACCTCCACGAGCTGCTCGACGACCTCGAGCTCGTCGTCGCCGTGCACGGGCTGTCCCGTCCGGACGTCGGCCCGCAGGACCCGGTCGACACGCGGGCCGGGTTCGTGTCGGCGCCGCGGAGCCGCGCGGACGCCCTCGACGCCGCGCTGGGCTACCTCGCGGCGCACCAGGTCGACGGGCGCTTCGGGTTGGAGCTCCCCGGCTGGAGCGGTCCCGAGCCGGGGGTCACCGCGATGTGCCTCTCGGCGGGGATCGCGGCCGCGGACGAGCGCGGCGTGGCGCGCCCCGACTGGGTCGAGGCCGGCCTCGACTACCTCGTCTCGCTGCAGCGCCCGGACGGCGCGATCATGGAGTACGGGGTCGCGGTCTACACGACCTCGGCGGCCGTGGAGGCCCTGCTCGACGGCGGCCGGCCCGAGGACGCCGGGACGATCCGCCGCGCCCGCGACTTCCTCGTCTCCCGACAGGCCGACGAGGACCTCGGCTACGACGACGCGGACGACCCCCACTACGGCGGCATCGGCTACGGCGGCGACGAGCGGCCCGACCTCTCGAACACCCAGATGGCGCTCGAGGCGGTCTCGCGGGCGGGCCTGCCCGACGACCCGTCGTTCGTGCGCAAGGCGCTCGTCTTCCTGGAGCGCAACCAGAACCTCGCGGAGGTCAACACGGAGACCTGGGACCGGGCGGGCGGCGGCGTGCTCACGGCCGGGAACGACGGCGGCGCGACCTACATGCCGGGCAACAGCCCCGCCGGCGAGGACGAGGTCGCGGAGGGCGTCTGGACCGCGCGCTCCTACGGCTCGATGACCTTCGCGCTCACGAAGTCCTACCTGCTGGCGGGCGTCGACCCGGACGACGAGCGGGTGCGCGCGGCGGTCGGCTGGATCGCGTCGCACTGGACCCTCGACCGGAACCCGGGCTTCACCGACCGGGCGTCCGGCGCCGATGGCCTCTACTACTACTACCTGGCCCTGGCCCGGACGCTCCGCCTCCTCCCCGACGGGACCCTGACCGCCGACGACGGCACCCCCATCCCCTGGCGCCGCGAGTTGCAGGACACGCTGCTCGCCGCCCAGCGGACCGACGGGTCGTGGTTCAACGAGCGCGCGCCGCGCTGGTACGAGGGCGCGCCGACGCTCGGCACGGCCTACGCCGTCCTCGCGCTCACGGCCGCCGGACCCGGCGAGGACGGCTGACCCGGTTTGTGGGTCTCCTGCACCTGCGGTACATTTCGAGACCCATGAAGCTGTTCAATTTCGTCCTGGCCACGACCGGGCCCACCCTCACGAACCTGAAGATCCTGAGCCGGTACGCCTACACGGCGACCCGGCACATGACGCCGCGCAAGCTCGTCAACATGGCGCGCGTCGAGTGGGCCCGCTTCCGCGGGAGCGAGAAGGTCGGCGGCTTCCCGTACGTCCTCAAGATCGAGTCGACGAACGTCTGCAACCAGCGGTGCCCGTTCTGCCTGGACCGCGACCGCAGCAAGATCGACGACGACGGGCGCGGGTTCGGGAAGATGCACCTGGACTGCTTCAAGCGCATCATCGACATCATGGCGCCGACGACGCTGCGCCTGAACCTGTACGGCTCCGGCGAGCCCGTGCTGTACCCGGACATCTACGAGATGATCCGCTACGCCGCCGACCGGAACATCGGCGTGACGATCAGCGCGAACCTCTCCGTCTTCAAGAAGGAGAACGCCGAGAAGCTCGTCCAGTCCGGGCTCGAGCACCTCATCGTGAGCTGCCACGGCGCGAGCCCCGAGACGTACGACAAGTACAACGTCGGCGGCGACTTCCACAAGACGCAGGAGAACATGCGGGCCATCTGCGACGCGAAGAAGCGTCTCGGCAGCCGGCTGCCCTTCGTCGACTGGCAGTTCCTGCGGTTCAGCCACAACCAGCACGAGATCCCCAAGGCCCGCGAGATGGCCAAGGAGATCGGCGTGAACATGATCCGCTTCATCAACCCGAACATCCCTCCGGAGCACAAGGAGGAGTGGCGGCCGCGGCGCGACGACGAGGTCGCCGACGCGAACCGCGGCGAGGGCGCGGTGGACGCGAGCCCCGGCGTGCACATCTCCGAGGCGGACCAGGCCGTCGCGCGCGGCGAGCGCATCGCGGACGACAAGAACCGTCCCAAGGCGGACGTGAACACCTGCTCCTGGCTCTACCGCTCGATCTTCTTCAACTGGGACGCGGGCATCCTGCCGTGCTGCGACGGCACGACCGAGCCGAGCCACGACCTCGCGAAGTTCACGGGCCAGACGCGGCAGGAGTTCGCCGAGTTCTGGAACGGCGAGCTCTACCGGAAGCTGCGCAACTACGCGAACTTCCGGGTCCCGCGCGAGGAGATGGACAAGACGTACACCTGCGCGAAGTGCATCAAGCCGCACATGCCGTTCATCCTCTACGAGCGCGGCTTCCAGCTCCCGAAGAAGTTCGAGAAGCGCCTGCTCCAGACCGAGCCGGATCTCGACGCGCAGCGTCAGCGCTGGGTCGAGGGCAAGGACTCACGCAGCAAGCACGTGATCGGGGACCTCTGACAGCGGGCGGTCCCTGACAGGGGGCGACCTCTGGTCGGGGGCGACCGTCCGGTCCCGCGACGCGCGTCAGGTGGGCTGGGCGCTCGACTCCGCGGCCTTCTCCTGCCGCTTGCGCACCAGCGCGTCGAGCACCCGCTTGCGGATGCGGATCGAGCGCGGCGTCACCTCGACGAGCTCGTCCTCCTCGATGTACTCGAGGGCGTCCTCCAGCCCGAACTCGCGGGGCGGCGCGACCTTGAGCGCGCGGTCGGAGCCCGAGGCGCGCATGTTCGTGAGCTTCTTCTCGCGCGTGGCGTTCACGGCGATGTCGCCCGACTTGCAGTGCTCGCCGACGACCATGCCCTCGTAGACGGGCGAGGCGGGCTTCACGAAGAAGTCGCCGCGGTCCTGGAGCGCGTCGAGCGCGTAGGCCGACACCTGCCCCGAGTGCGTGCTCACCATGACGCCGGCCGTGCGCCGCGGCACGCGCCCCTTGAACGGCTCGTGTCCGCGGAAGAGGTGGTGCATGGACGCCTCGCCCTGCGTGAGGGTCAGCAGGCGCGAGCGCAGGCCGATGAGGCCGCGCGCCGGGATGACGAAGCGCAGGCGCGCGATGGCCGTCGCGGAGTCGACGTCCTCGAGCTCGCCGCCGCGGTTGCAGACGCACTCGATGACGCGGCCGGAGAGGTCGCCCGGCACGTCGACGGTGAGCTCCTCCACGGGCTCCATGCGCTTGCCGTCGACCATCTTGTCGATGACGCGCGGGCGCGACACGGCGAGCTCGAAGCCCTCGCGACGCATGGTCTCGACGAGGATGCCGAGGTGCAGCACGCCGCGACCGGACACGCGGAAGGACGACTCGCTGCCGAGGTCCTCGACGCGCAGCGCGACGTTGCTGCGCAGCTCGCGGCGCAGGCGGTCGCCGATCTGCCGGCCGGTCACGAGCTTGCCCTCGCGACCGTTGAACGGCGAGTCGTTCACCATGAAGTCCATGGTGAGCGTCGGCTCGTCGATGCTCACGAGCGGCAGCGGCTCGAGGGCGACCGGGTCGCAGAGCGTCTCGCCGATGGCGATCTCCGGGTAGCCCTGGACCGCGACGATGTCGCCGGCGGAGGCCGACTCGACGGAGCGGCGACCGAGCCCCTCGAAGACCATGAGGTCGGCGACCTTGCCGGCGCGCGGCGCGCCGTCGGGCGTCGTCACGGTGAGCGACGCGCCGCGACGGACGGTGCCGCGGTCGATGCGCCCGATCGCGATGCGGCCGACGAAGTCGTTGTGGTCGATGGACGAGACCTGCAGGCGCGCCGCACCGTCGCCGGACGTGCGCGGCGGCGGGACCTCGCGCTCCACCATCTCGAAGAGGCAGGTCGTGTCGGTCTCGGGGCCGTCGGGCTCCGTACGCACCCAGCCGTCGCGGCCTGACGCGAAGAGCACCGGGAAGTCGAGCTGGTCGTCGTCGGCGCCCAGCTCGCCGAAGAGGTCGAAGACCTCGTCGACGACGGCGTGCGGTCGCGCGGCGGAGCGGTCGCACTTGTTCACGACGACGATGACGCGCAGACCCTCCTCGAGCGCCTTCGTGAGCACGTAGCGCGTCTGGGGCATGGGCCCCTCGTACGCGTCGACGAGCAGCAGCGCGCCGTCCGCCATGCGCAGCACGCGCTCGACCTCGCCGCCGAAGTCGCTGTGGCCGGGCGTGTCGATCACGTTGATCTTGAGGTCGCCCCGGACGATCGCGACGTTCTTGCTGAGCACGGTGATGCCGCGCTCGCGCTCGAGCTCGTTGCTGTCGAGGACGCAGTCCACGCGCTCCGCCCCCTCGCGGAACACGCCCGCGTCGGCGAGGAGGGCGTCGACGAGGGTGGTCTTCCCGTGGTCGACGTGCGCGATGATGGCGATGTTGCGGATGTTCACGAGCCCGGCAAGGTACCGGAAAGCCCCGTAGAAGGAAGAGGGTGCGGACCGGAATCCCTCCGGCGGGCGTCCGCGCGAGGCTCACGGTTCCGTGAGGGTCACGGAGCCGGCGGGGACGGGAGTCGGACGGTCGCCGACGGGGTGGGCACTCGGGCCGGGCTTCGGACGCGGGTCCGGATCCGGGTTCGGTCGCGGACGGGACCGGAGCGTGAGCGAGGCGGCGACGGCGGCGCGTCGGCGGCCGCTTCCGGCTCGGGGCCCGGAAGTCGGAGCGGGAAGCGGGACCCGGAATCGGGAAGCCGGATCAGGAAGCCGGAACCCGACCGGGAATCGGGAAGCCGGATCGGGAAGCCGGATCTCGAACAGGCACCCGGACCCGGAAGCCCGCGCGGGATCCGGATGCGGTCTCGGAGACGGTGTCCGCCGCCGCCCGCGAAGCCCGCGGCCCCGGTCACGGTGCTCTTGCGCCCCCCCACTCCGCCGACCGCTCGAGCAAGCGCGCGTCCCGACCCGAAGCCCGGCCTCCGTCGACCACGCGTCGCCGGGCTCGCGACGTTCCGCGACCCGGCGCGAGTCCCAGACCCGATGGACGCCTCGGCGCCGTGGCCCGCCGCGCCCCCCGCCCCGGTCCGAGACCCAGCCCCCGTCGACGCCTCGGCGCCGTGGCCCGCCGCGGCTCCCGCCCCGGTCCGATGTGCAGAACCCGTCGACGCGGCTTCAGCGGCCGCGGGCCGGGGCGCCGGCGTCACGTCCCGTGCGTCGACGCCCCGGCCCGCGGTCCGCTGCTAGCCGAAGCGCTTCCTCACGCAACGCACCGCCGCGTCACGCATACAACCCGCGCATCCTGGTGAAGTACGACACGCGATCGATCCCCTCGATGTAGGCGCCGGTCCGCATGTTGACCTTCGCCTTCTTCGTGCGCCGGTGCACCTGGCGGAACGCCTTCTGCATGATCTTGTGGAGGCGCGTGTTCACGTCGCGCTCCTCCCAGAAGATGCCCATGCGGTCCTGGACCCACTCGAAGTAGCTCACGACGACCCCTCCGGCGTTGGCGAGGATGTCGGGGATCACGAAGACGTCGTTCTCGTCGAGGATCGAGTCGGCGCTCGCGGTCGTGGGGCCGTTGGCGCCCTCGACGATGATCTGGCACTTGAGCTTGGCGGCGTTGGCGCTCGTGATCTGGTTCTCGCTCGCGGCGGGGACGAGGATCTCGCACGGCAGCGTGAGGAGCTCCTCGTTCGAGATGCGCGTGCCGCCGGCGAAGCCCTCGAGGGTGCGGTGCTGCTCGAGGTGCTCGAGGACGGCCGGGATGTCGAGGCCCTTCTCGTTGACGACGGCGCTGTCGATGTCGGAGATGGCGGTGACGCGCACGCCGATCTCGTGGAGCAGGTTGGCGATGGTGCCGCCGACGTTGCCGGAGCCCTGGACGACGACGTTCGCCTTGGCGAGGTCGAGCTTCTTCACGCGCGCGGCTTCGCGGACCATGGTGAGCAGGCCGCGGCCGGTGGCCTCCTTGCGACCCATGGAGCCGCCGAGGCCCCACGGCTTGCCGGTGACGACGCCCGTGTGCGTGCCGCGGCGGTGCATGGAGTACGTGTCCATGATCCACGCCATGACCTGCTCGTTCGTGTACATGTCCGGCGCGGGGACGTCGCGATCGGGACCGATGATGTCCATGATCGCGCTCGTGTAGCGGCGGGTGACGCGCTCGATCTCGGCGGTGGAGAGCTCGCGCGCATTGCAGCGGACGCCGCCCTTCGCGCCTCCGAACGGCACGTTGACGATGGCGCACTTCCAGGTCATCCACGCGGCGAGCGCGCGCACCTCGTCGACGTCGACGTAGGGCGAGTAGCGGATGCCGCCCTTGCACGGTCCCATGGCGCTGCTGTGCTGGACGCGCCAGCCGTCGTAGACCGCGAGGCGTCCGTCGTCGAGACGCACGGGGAGGGCGACCTTCAGCTCGCGCTCGGGCGTCTGGAGGATCTTCTTCATGCCGTCGTCGAGGCCGAGCACGTCGGCGGCGACGTCGAAGCGGGCGAGCATGGCCTCGAAGGGGTTGTGCTCGGGGGCCTCGCGGACGGGGCGGACGGCGGTGTCACTCGCGCTCATGTCGGGGTCTCGCGCGCCCGGGTCGGCGGCGCCGTGCGCGCGCGCCGGGGCGGCTGTCCTGGGGGACGTTCGGGGGACGGGAGAGGGAGGCGCTCATGATGCCCTCTCCCCGGTCGATGTCGAGTCCGAGCGGTCCGCTTTTCGGGCGGCCGGCCGGCGACGCGGCGGGCCCTCAGGGCCCGAGGCGGAAGAGCCAGACGGGCGGCTGCTCGTAGACGCGGGTCGGGGGCGCGGAGGCGCGGTCCTCGAGGGCGGCGCGCAGCGCGTCGGACGGCGTCGCGGTCACGAGCGGCTCGGGCAGCAGGAGGAACCAGCGCGCGTCGGGGCAGCGCTCGAGGGCCGCGAGCAGCGCGACGAGGTCGGCGTGCGGCTCGTCGGGCGTCGTCACGGCCGGGGAGCCGATGCCGCGGACGCGCCGGTCGCTCGCCCAGGTCACCTCGAGGAGGCGGCTCACGTAGGCGTCGCCCTCGGCGTCGGCGAGGAGCGGGTTCACGTCGTAGTTCGTGAGGACGAGCTCGCCGGGCGCGGTGACCTCGGCGAGGAGCCCGCCGACGAGGGCGGGGATCTCGGAGGGCTCGTCGGGGAGCAGGCGGTCGGTCGGGACGAGGGTCAGCGACGCGACGGCGGCGGCGCCGGCGAGGGCCGCGGGGAGCCTCCGCCCCAGCGGCCGCAGGGCGAGCGCGCCGGCGGCGCCCAGCCCGGCGGGCAGCCCGAAGAGCCAGTAGGTGTGGACGAGGAGCCCCTGCGGGAAGAGCGCGCCGTGGACGAGCGGCGGCAGGAGGAGCAGGGCGAGGAGGCCGCCGGCGCCCAGGGGGCCGCGCGCGGGGCCGCGCCAGCGGGGCACGACGGCGACGGCGAGGCCCAGGAGCACGAGCAACGGCCAGCCGGGCAGGAGGCGGAGCATGGCATCCCACCAGGCGGCGAGCGGCCCGGTGGGATGCCATG
>JAUIEF010000203.1 GCA_030428785.1 bacterium | reverse complement strand
AGCGCGCTCGCCGACCTGCTCGACCACGTCGACGCGCGCGTCCGGCTCGCCGCGCAGCTCGAGCTCACGACGCGCGGGGCCAAGGGCCTCGCGGCGCTCTCGCTCGTGGCGCGCGCGGACACGGACCGCCCCGCCGGCGCGACGAAGTCCGCCGTGCTCGACCGGCGCGACCTGCCGACGCTCCACGCGCTCTGGGGCCTCGGCGTGCTCGCGCGCCGCGACGCGACCCGCCGCGACGCCGCCGTCGACGTGCTGCTCGCCGTCGCGCAAGATCGCACGGGCGAGCCGCGCGCGCAGGCGCTCAAGGTGCTGGGGGATCTCCGGGAGCCGTCCGCCGCGGGCGCCGTGCTCGCCGGCCTCGCCGACACCGCGCCGCGCGTGCGCTTCCAGGCCGCGCTCGCCGCGGGCCGCCTCGAGCTCGACCAGGCCGTCGACGCGCTCGTCACGCTCGTGCGCGAGACGCGGGACTCCGATCCGATGCTGCGTCACGCCGCCATCATGGGTCTCCTGGGGTGCGTGGGGACGGGCCGACTCGACGAGCTGGCCCGCGACGCCGACCGCGACGTGCGGCTCGCCGCCCTGCTCGTCATGCGCCGCCGCGCGAGCGCCGGCCTCGCGCGCTTCCTCGACGACGGCGACCCGCGCCTGGTCCACGAGGCCGCGCGCGCCATCCACGACGTGCCCGTCGCCGCGGCGTTACCGGTCCTCGCCGACCACCTGCTCGACGACGCGTGGCACCGCCGCTTCGGCACGGACGCGCCGCCCGCGCTCGACGCCGACGGCGAGGAGCTCGAGCTGGACCACGCGCTCATCTGGCGCCGCGCGATGAACGCGGCCTACCGCGCCGGCACGCCCGAGCGCGCGCGGAACCTCGCGTGGTTCGCGCGGCGCGAGCGCATCGACGGCGCGCTGCGCGCAGAGGCCGTCGACCTGCTGGCCGACTGGGCCGAGCCCGAGCCCCTCGACCGCATCACGGGCTTCCACCGGCCGCTGCCGCCGCGCGACGCGGGCTTCGTGCTCGACCTCGCGATCGGCCTGGGCGACATCGCCGAGCGCGCGACGCCGGACGAGGTGCTCACGGCCTGGGCGCGCCTCGCGCGTCGGCTCGCCGAGGGCGATGACACGGACGAGGCGCGGCGCGTGCTCAAGACGCTGCCGCCGGAGCTCATGGGGCGCCTCGCGGACATCGTGACCACCGAGGATTTCGGCGTCGACGCGCGTGTCGCGGCGCTCGAGGCGCTCCAGTTCATGCAGCCGCCGGACCTCCAGCAGCTCGTCATCCTGGCGCTCGAGTCGAAGGCGCCCGACCTGCGCGCGGCGGCGCTCGACGCGCTGCAGAGCCTGTCGCTCGCGGAGGCCATGCCGCGCCTGCCCGACCTGCTCGAGGCGGGCGAGCTCCCGGAGCAGCGCGTCGCGCTGCGCATCCTGCGCGCGGCGAACGACCCGCGCGCCGACGAGTGGATCGCCGACGAGCTGCGCGACCTCGTGGCGGGCGCGTACCCGGCGGAGCTCGTGCTCGACCTCGTGCTCGCGGGCGAGGCGCGCGAGAAGCCGGACGTCGACCTGCTGCTGCGCCGCCACCACGACAAGGTCAAGGCCGACCCGACGGTCGCGCCCTGGCTCGACGGGCTCTTCGGAGGCGACGCCGACGCGGGCCGCGACGTCTTCGAGCGCACGCAGATGCAGTGCGTGCGGTGCCACGTCTCGGCGGAGGACGCGGAGGCCGTCGGCCCGGACCTCACGGGCGTCGGCGGGCGGCTCGCGCGGCTGCAGATCCTCGAGTCGATCCTCGACCCGAACAAGCGCATCGCGCCGGGCTACGGCACGACGAAGCTCATCCTCGACGACGGCACGGCGGTGAGCGGCCGCGTGCTCGGCGACGCGGACGAGGCCGCGACGGAGCTCCGCGTGCTCGACGCCGACGGCCACGTCACGACGGTCGAGGCCGCGCGGGTCGTCGAGCGGCGGCCGGGGATCTCCGCCATGCCCGAGGGCCTGGCCGCAGGCCTGTCCCGCGAGGAGATGCGCGACCTCATCGAGTACGTGACGGGGCTCTGAGGCCGGAGCGCGCCGACGGACGGGGTCCGCTGAGCGACGAGAGGCCGGCGGCACCGTGAACTGCCGGGCGGATCCGCATGCCGTCCGACGCCCGCTGCCGTAGGATCGTCCCGGGTTTCCCGACCGCCGATGCCGCGGCGGGACGCATGTCGTCGGGGAGCGGTCGCCGCGCCCGTGCGCCCGGCGACCGGGAAGAACCCGGCACGCCACGCGCCGCCAGGACGCGAAGGAGAAGGACATGGTCCGATCGCTCGTTGCAGGTTGCGCCGCGCTGGCGCTGGTCGTGCTCACCGTCGCGTCGCGACCGCCCGAGCCCGGTGACCGCGTGATCGTCACCGCCGAGGGCGACACCGTGACCGTCGACGTCCCCGGCTTCGCGACGATGGCCGACGTCGCGGACGCGCTCCAGCCGCACCTCGAGGCGGTCGTGCGCCTGCCGGACGACGCCTCGTCCGTCCAGATCGGCTGGACCGGCCGAGTCGACGTCGCGCGCGACGACCTGCGCTCGTTCTTCTCCGTCGTGCTCGAGCACGGCGACCTCTTCGTCGTGCCGTCCGATCACAGCTCGGGGACCTTCCTCGACGTCGTCGCCGGCAACGAGTTACCGCGCTCGGAGCTGCAGTCGCTGCTCATCGCGTCGGCGACGGACGTCGAGCTCCGCGACCTCGATGACTGGGCCGGACGCCGCGAGCTCGTGCGCGTCGTCGTCCCGCTCACGCACGTCGATGCAGTCTCCGTCCTGTCGCTGTGCGTGCCGTTCACCGACATCCGGGTGGGCGAGGTGCGCTTCGTGAAGGAGTCGAACACGATGGTGATCGTCGAGCGGGCCGACGTCGTGCGTCGGCTCGTCGCCCTGCTGCGGCGGCTCGACGTCCCGCCGTTCACGGCGGACCCGCCGGTACCCGTGCAGCTCGCGGAGCTGACCCGCCGGCTGGGCGACCTCGGTGCGCGGCTCGACGCGCTGGAGGCAGGGCGATGAAGCACGCGATGTGGGCCGTTGCGGCGATCGCCGTGCTGCTCGTCGCGTGGGCGCCGCGCGCCGCGCAGACGGGGCCGGCGCTCGTGCTCCGCGACGACGGCGACGCGTGGGTCCTCGAGCCGATGGGCGGCACGGTGCAGCTCAGCGACCTCGCGGCCGCGGTCGGCGACGCACTGGGGCTTCGACTGAGACGACCGCTCCGCACTGTCGCCGGCTTCGGCATGGGACGCGCGCCGGACGTCGTCCTCACGTCTCTCACCGGTCCACGGCGCATCCCGCACGACGGGCTCCGCGAGGCCGTCGAGGGACTGCTCGCCACGGTGGACCACACGCTGCGCGAGGTCGCCTGGGGCAGCGGCGGTTTCCTCGACATGGTCCCGGCGCTCGGCGGCGGCCCCATGAACACGCAACTCGACTGGATGCTCGCGCGCCCCGTCGACGCGGACACGCTCTCCGACGTGCGCTCGCCCGACGCGCCGGTGCTGCTCACGATCACGACGGAGCACAGGTCCGCGGGCGAGATCTTCGGTCATGTCCAGCCGATCCCGCGAGAGGCCATGATGCGCGGCCTCGACTCGAACGATCACCTGCTGCTCGTCGCGCGGGCGCGGGATGCGCGCCGGATCCTGGACCAGGTGCGCGCGCTGGACGTGCCGGGCAAGCCGCGTCTTGGAGGGGATCACAGCACGATCGGTCGACTCACGGACCTGCGCGCGGGTGTCGATGCGCTCGAGGCGAGAGCGGAGACACTCGAGGCGCACTGAACGCTCGGTCGCCGCGCGCGACCTCGCAGCACGCGCAGCGGCGTCGGCCTCCCGGACGACGATCCGATCGCGCGCCCGCCCTACGGAGTCGTCTGTACCGTCGCGTTGCTGAGCGTGAGCCCGTCCGGGACCGAGAGGTCCTGCACGACGAACTGCAGGTAGATGTCGATGCCCGGCGTGATGCCCGCCGGCCACGGGAGGAAGAGCTCGCTGTACCCCGTCGGGTCCGCGACGAAGAGCACCTGCCGGCTGAACGGGAACGCGTGCACCGTGCCGCCGATCGCGTCGAAGGGCGTCGACGTGAACGCGATCCACACGAGCATGAGCGCGTTCGGCGGGACGTTCGTGAGCACGCGGTCCTGCGTCGAGCCCGGCGTGAGGTCGCCCTTGGTCCACATGGTCGGGCGGCCGTTGCTGCCGAGCGAGCTGCCGCCGAGGTCGGTGAACCAGTCGTCCTGGGTGACGGAGAGCACGTTCGCGCTCGTCCCGCCGACGGCGAACACGTTGCCGGACAGGTCCACGGCCAGCTTGAGAGGCTGGTCGAGCGGCGCGTGCGGCCCGGCGCCCGCGGCGTCGAGGAGCACAGTGACCGTGCCGTCCGGGTGGACGCGGAAGACGTTGTCGCTGTCGCGGCCGACGACGTACGCGGCGCCGAACCCGTCAACCTCGACCTGTACCGGTCGCTGCAGCGTGCTGCCGAGCCCGTCACCGTCGGCGTCCAGGACCTCCGTGACGACACCGGACGGATCGACGTGGAGCACGTTGTGGCTGAAGTCGCCCGTGATGAAGACGTCGCCCTGCCAGGTCGCGGCGACGCCGGTCGGGTTGTCGAGACCCGCCGGGGTGCCGGCGCCCGTCGGGGTGACGATGCGCGTGATCGTCCCGCCGGGCTGCACCTCGAACACGCTGTCCGTCCCGAGGCTCGCCACGTAGAGGTTGCCGGCGCCGTCCACGGCGACACCCTGCGGCGACGTGAGCGCGATCGTCCCGTCCCCCGCCGACGTGATGACGGCAGTCGCCGTACCGTCCGGCGCGATCCGGAACACGTTGTGGCTGCCCTGCCCGGACACGAAGACGTTGTCCTGTGCGTCGACGGCGAGGTCGTAGGGCTGGAAGAACGACTGCCCGCCGGCGCCCGTCTGGTCGAGCACGAGGTCGACGGCGCCCGAGGGCGAGATGCGGAACACGCTGTTCGTGTTGCGCGCCGCGACCCACACGTTGCCGGCGTGGTCCTCCTCGACGGCGACGACGTTGAAGAGCGGGTTGCCGAGCCCGTCGCCGTCGGAGTCGGCGAGCAGCTCCTGGGCGTCCTGCTCGAGGTCGAAGGCCGCCACCTCGGAGAACCCGCCGATGATCACGCGGCCGTCGCGGCCGACGTCCACGGCGAGCGGGACGTCCACCAGGACCTCCGGCGGCGCCACGAGCAGGTCGACGAAGCCGGCGCCCGCGTGCATGACGTTGTCCGACTGGCGACCAAGGACGTACACGGAGCCGTCGGGCGCGACGAGCGGCGCGACACCGCCGTCGAGGAAGGCGCCGTTGCCCGCGCCGAGCTGTCCGATCATCACGGTGAGCGTGCCGTCGGACGCGCGACGCAGGAGCCAGTCGCTGCCCACCGACTGCGGGCGCACCCAGTAGAGGTTGCCGGCGTCGTCCGCGGTGAGGCCCTCGTAGTCGAAGCCGTTGTTCAGCACCGTGACCGGCCGCCCGCCGGGCGGCAGCTCGGTGAGGTGCAGCTCCGAACCGAACAGGCTGTGCGCGACCCATGTGGAGCCGAGCGAGTCCGACGTGATCTCCGCGCCGCCGATCGAGAAGAACAACGAGAAGGCGGCGGTGACCGTGCCTCCCGGCGAGACCGAGAACACCGTGCTCGAGTCGACGACGAAGGCGTTGCCCGCGGTGTCGACGCAGACGTCGGTCGGGATCCCGAAGTTGATGGTTCCGTCGCCGGTCGCGTCGACGAGCGCCGTGACGACCGAGCCCGGGCCGACCTCGAAGAGCGCGCTCTGCCCGAGGACGAACACCCGGCCGGCGTCGGTGCGGACGTCCGCCTGGTCGAGCGCCGTGCCGCCGACTCCCGCGGCGTCGAGCACGAGCGACACGACCCCGGCGCCCGACACGTGGAAAACGTTGTCGCTGCCGAAGCCGCCGACCCACACGTCGTTCCCGAGCGCGACGACGCTCGTCGGCTGGTCGAGCACGGCACCCAGACCGTCACCCGACGCGTCGAGGACGATGCTCACGGCGCCGCCCGGCTCGAATCGGAACACGTTGTCGGAGCCGGCGCACGCGACGTAGACGTTGTCGGACTCGTCGACGGCGATCGCGCGCGGGTCGAGGAAGGGCGCGGGGAGGGCGACGTCGCCGGACGCGAGCACGGTCGCCGCGCCGTCGGGCGCGATCCGCAGCAGGTTGTCGGACGTGAAGGACGCGACGTAGAGGTTGCCGGCGCCGTCGAGCGCGCGCGCGACGGGATCGACGAGCACGTCCGGATCGGGCGAGACGACGCCGACGGTCTGGGCGGCGGGCGCCCCGAGGGCGACGAGGCACGCGAGCAGGAGGGCGACGACGGACACGGGACGGGCGCGAAGCGGAGACGGGCTCATGGCGACCTCACGGTGATCGGGGAGCGGGGCGCGCGACGGTGCGCGGGAGGAGACGGGACCACGCGGGGGCGGACGCCGGGCGCGCGACGACGCGGATCCCGACTGCGGATCGACGGGTGTCGGTCGACGGTGCGCACGACGGCTCGGTTCCCCCGGGAGCGGCTCGCGGCCGACGCCCGGAGGACCCCCCGGCGGCGTCTAGGCGCGACGTGCCGTCGAGTATCACACGGAACGGGGGTTCCGGGACGGCGGAGGTCGTGGCGTCCGGCGGACCCGCGCGTCGGGAACGCGGTCCGCGATGTTCCCCCGTGAAGCCCGTCCCACCGGTCGGCTAGGGCGTCGTCTTCGTCACGGCGTTCGAGAGCGTGAGCCCGTCGGGCACCGAGAGGTCCTGCACGATGAATTGCAGGTACACGTCGATCCCGGACGGGATGCCCGCGGGCCATGTCAGCGCGAAGCCCGAGTCGCCCTGCGCGTCCGCGACGAACGCGAGCTGCTGGCTGTACGGGAAGGCGTGCACCGTGCCGCCGATCGCATCGAACGGCGTCGACTGGAACGCGATCCAGTTGAGCATGAGCGCGTTCGGCGGCGCGTGCGTGATCACGCGGTCGAACGAGCTGCCGGGCTCCATCGTGGCGCGCACGGCGAGCCGCGGACGACCGGCGAGCCCCGGTGCCGAGCCGTGGAGGTCGGTCCACCAGTCGTCCTGCGAGAGCGCGAGGAACGCGGCGCCCCCGTCGAACCAGAGCGTGCCCGAGAGATCGATCGCGCCGTGTTGCGGCAGCGACGCGAGCGCGGCGGTGCCCTCATCCGCGTTGGAGACGAGCACCGTCGCCCCGCCCGCGGCGTCCAGCCGCACGACGAGCGCGGCCCGCCGCTCGAGCACGTAGAGGTCGCCGAACGGGTCGGCGACCATCGCCCCGACGAACAGGTCGTCGAGGCCGAGGTCCGCCGCGTCGAGCGCGACCTCGACGGTGCCGTCGGGCGCGCGGTGGACGACTCGCGGGACGACGAGCGGGCTGAAGGTGGTCGGCGCCACCGCGAGCCAGATGTCCCCCTGCCGGCCCACGGCCATCGCCGTCGTGGGGCCGAGCGTGACGCCCATGCTGCTGTCGAGCGCCGGCGTCACCTCGCCGTCGGGCGCGATGCGCAGGACCTGGCTCGACACGCGCGCGAGGACGTTGTCCTGCGCGTCGACGGCGAGCTCCTGGACCGTGTCGCCGAGGTCCGCGACGAGCACCTCGCCGACACCGTCGGGCGTGATCCGGTGGATGGCGTCGTCGGCGCCCGACACGTACACCGTGTCCCGGCTGTCGAGGACCATGTGGGTGTAGTCGCCGAGATTGCCGGGCTCGTAGACCTGCGTCACGGTGCCGTCCGGAGCGACCCGGAACAGGTACCACTCCGTGAGGAACCAGGTGTCGCCCCGGGAGTCCGGCGCGGCGGCGAGGATCAGCTGGCCCTGACCGGCGGCGCCCGGAGCGCCGCCGTCGTAGACCTTCGTGACGTCGGCGGGCAGGCCCTCGAGCCGGAGGACGTCGGCGGCGTCGAACACGTTGGCGAACGTCGAGCCGCCCGTCACGACCAGTGGACGACCCTGCGCGTCGAAGGTCGGCGTCGCGCGCACGTTGTCGCGGAAGTCGGGGATCGTGAACACCGAGGCGACCCCGCCCGACCCGTCGGCGACGAGGATGTTGTCCGTCTTCTCGCTCGCGACGAGCACGCTCCCGTCGGCGCGGGGGAACGGCCGGTGCGCGTCGACCGCCCACTCGTTCGGCCCCGCGCCGGCGGCGTCGATGAGCAGCGAGACGGCGCCGCCCGGCGCGCGCCGCGCGAGCCAGTGGCTGCCGGGCACCATGGACCCGAGGTCCAGGAGCCAGTAGATGCTGTTGTCCGGCCCGGCCGCGAGGCCGTAGTACACGCCCTCGGGAGGCGTCACGGGCACGACGACCGTCTGCTGACCGCTCGGGTCGATCCGTCGGATCTCGGACTGCAGTCCGAACGGACCGTCGACGGGCTTGATGACCCACGCGTTGCCGAGCTCGTCCGCCTCGACCTCCATGCCCTTCTTGCTGGACTCCAGGACATCCACGGCGCCCTGGAGCGTCACGCGGTAGAGGGTGTTCGTTGCGCACGCGTAGATGGCGCCGCCCGTCGTCACCGCGACGTCGACGGCGGTGCCGATGCCGTCGGCCAGGAGCAACGGAGCGCCCGTCCCGTCGATCTGCCACAGGTGGTCGTACCAGCCGATGATCACGGTGCCGCGCTCCCCGAACACGAGCGGCTGGCCGGGCAGCCCGCCCGGCACGGAGGTCTCGTCGAGCGCGATCGAGACGGTGCCGCCGGGGGCGACCTCGAAGACGAAGCCGTCCCCGTCGACGGTGGCGCCGACGAACAACGTCCCGCCCGCGGAGACGGCGAGCGACGTGAGCTCGACGTCGCCCGAGCCGGGGATCGCGGGCGCGAGCGCCTCGCTCAGCGTGCCGTCCGTGTCGAGACGCAGCACCTTGTCGTTCAGGTCGCACGCGACGTAGAGCTCGTCGGCCGGACCGATCGCCAGCGCGAAGGGCTTCGCGCAGGGACCGGGTGCCGGCGCCGAGCGTGAGATCGCGACGCTCGTGGTGCCGTCGGGCGCGATGCGCCACACGTTGTGGGACAGCTCACCCGCGACGTAGACGTTGCCGAGCGAGTCCGTGACCATCGGCGTCGGCTGGTCGAAGGTGTCCGGGAACACGTCGACGAGCGTCTGCGCGGCGACGGGCAGGGAGGTCGCGAGGCCGGCGAGCAGCAACAGCGCCGGGCGACGGAGGGCGCGAGGGCCAGCGTCCATGGGAGTCTCCATCTGTCCGTGATCGGTTCCGCCGCGGACCCGTGGGTCCCCGGCCTCGTGTACCCCAGCGCGCCGTCGGGCAACGGATCTCGCGGCAAATCCGACGCGGCCGAGGGCACGCCGCGCGGCCTCGCCCGGGCGCGGAGCGGACCCGGGCAG